>JAUWMK010000197.1 GCA_030613185.1 Promethearchaeum sp. | reverse complement strand
CTCCTTTAAAAATATGTGCAGAATAACCTGCTCTTTTGCAGTAGGATGTTCTCCTATTTTCTTCAATACGTGATACTATTAAATCATTTGATCCTTAAAGCTTTGAAGTTTTGGTTTGGATGTTTCTTTATAGTTTTTTTTTGATTTTTGATTTTACCAAATTTTTAAAATTCCTTTCATAATAACTCAAAAATTTAGGTAAGCAAGAAATTAATAGATTGTTGGTGAAAAAATATTTCTCAAGATTTATTGAAAAACACAATTTGCGGGTTCTATTGGATTCGATCAAGCGGTATTCCGTTTTTTAGCTGGTTTTCTGAAGAATATTTTGAAAAGAAATGGAATCAAGATGATTTGTTTTTTTCAGGTTTTTTTTCAGCTGTAAATTCATCTGCAGATACGTTCTTTGAAAATTCCCCGCTTTCTCTTATAGAATTTAATGATTACAGAGTCTATTGTAGAACAATTCGTTCTGATGATATATTTGTCTTAATAACTTTGAAAGAAATCCCAAAAAAGGAAATTTCAGAGAGACTTATAAATAAAATGGTTGAAAAATACTATGATACTGTTCTTTCAAACGATATTTTACTAACACAAGAAGAAAGGGATGTTAAAATCCAGTTTTTAAAATATATGGAGGAAATTGAAGAGGATATAAAAAGTGGAAATGATTTTTCAGCCTTAAAAGAAATAAAATCTCTAAATCAAGAAAGATTAGAGAGTTCTAGCGATAAACAGTTCCAAAAAAGAATAAGTGATTCCAATCAAGAGCTCCAAACAAAGGTACATGATTTGGAGTCTAAAATAAAAACAATTGAGATGGTTACAAAAACTATCGCTCATACATTTAATAATCAACTATCCACAATCCTTGGATATGTAAGCTTACTAAAGATTGATTATGAGAATTCTGAATTTTTCGAAACTCTTGAAGAAATGGAACATTCATCATTACGTGCTCGGGATTTGACATCTCAATTATTAACTTTAGTTAAAAATATTGATAAACAACAGAAAAAACCTGAAGAATTACAAAAAGATAAACCTTCCGAAGACCAAACTAGGCATGGTGAAAAAGAAGGTCAAATTTATAAAGGTAAAGGAAGAATTCTGGTGTTGGATGATGAGAAAACTATTTTAGATGTTGCACATAAAATGCTATCTCATTTGGGTTATCAAGTTAGCGGAGCAATATTTCTTGAACAATCTATTGAAATGTATCGCGAGAGTATAAGAAAAGGAAGAAAGTATGATGCTGTAATTTTAGATCTATCCGAATTAGGTGGATCTGAAGGATTTGGGTTGAAATTGTGGAAAGAAGTGGATCCTAATGTTAACGCGATTATAAGTAGTGGATATGCCGATGATCCAATATTTGAGAATTATAAAAAATACGGTATAAAGGCTGCATTAAAAAAACCTTATGATATTGCTCAATTGAGTAAAGTTCTCTATGATGTAATTGGTTCTAAATTAAAACAAAACCCTTGATATTTAAATATATAAAATTCTAATAAAAATATATGAGTTTAAAAGATTCAGATTCCAAATTATCTAACATCATTTCGATTATTATTGTGATTTTAGGTATTATAATATGGTTTTTTTTTAGGATGGGTGGAATTTTTATTACTTCAATTGGCATAGTTTTTGGGATAATTTCTTTAATTCAAAAGCAAAAATATTCTGGATGGGTATTATTATTTGGAATTTTCTCATGGACGGTTGAAGTTTCTATTTGGGTGTATGATGTTCTCATGAATAGTGCTTAAAACATCTAAGTTTTTTCAGCTACAAAAGGTTTCAATGCATATAGAGCTAAAATGAACAAAGGTATTAGAGCCAGTTCCACAAATATCGATATTATAAATGGTGCAGTATGACTTATATGGACCCAAGCATAACCTCCGATTATTGGACCGATAATTCCTCCAAGAAGACTTACCCATTGTCGGACTCCAAATATTTTCCCCCGATGAGTCTTTGAAAATCTACTAAGGAAATTTTGCAAAATCAACATTCCCAACCAGGCGAATAACATATCAAAGATTAAAAGAATTCCGAAAACCCAAGCGTTGGGAGATTTAATCAAAAACCAAGTAATCGATGCCCCTAAACTCCCAGTGATAAATATCGTAATTCTAGGATTTAATTTGTCAGCTAAAACTCCTAACTTTGGAGCTAGCAATTGTGAAATCATTTCGCTTGGAAAATACACGAGCATTATCAAAATTGGATGTTGAACGAAGTTCTCGATTAAATAACCTTGAAGGAAAGGGTACGAAAGCGATTGATTTACACTGGTCAACATAAAAGCCAGCATGAAAACTAAAAATCCCAAATATAACTTGCTTGGACGGTTATTTTTAGCATTTACTTCATTTTTTGAATTTTCCTCATTTAAACTATTGATAATATCAAGATTTTTTTCATTATTTGATGATGACATATAATCATCATAAGTAAGATTTTCATCAGTATTCTTGAAGAAAGTAATTCCTGCATAAAAATTAGAAAATGTAAAAATTAGTAAAGGGCTATAAACAATCCAAGAAATGCTAGGAATGAAAGTATAAGATAACCCAAAAATTGTAAAACTAATCAAGGATCCAACAAAATTACCCTTTCCAATCATTCCACCTCGTTGACCAAAGGCAGCAGCCCTATATGTTTTATGTGATTTTTGTGAAATAAGTGCGTCCAGAGGCGTCCAAAAATAGCCAACAGAAAAGCCTATAAAGAAAATCCCAAACATAAAACCCAACTGGCTTTTGAATATTATCGAAAAATACATAATAATATAAGAAAATCCACGTCCAAATGAGCCAAATAAAATCAATTTCTTTTTTGAAGTTTTATCAGTTAAATAGCCTACTATTGGTGCTGTAATTAATCCTCCCACAGTCAAGCTTGAAACCGTAAATCCTAATTCGATTCCACTGCTTCCCATAATTTCTAGTGTCGCATAAGGGATGAGGAATGTGAAAAAGAAGAAACCTAGACTATTCCAAAAAATAATTTGAAGCATCGATTTAAAATCGGGTGTAACTAATTCTTCACCGTCTTTCTTACCATCTTTTTGTTTTTTTGTAGATTTGATTTTTTTAGAAACAGTTGGTTTATCCAAAATCTTTCCGGATTCAGATAGACTTTTCGGCGTGCTCGGGGGTGTCAATTAATTTAATTCCTTCAGTTGATTGTAATTGCTACGTATTAAAAACCTAGTGAATCTATTAAAATTTTGGAAAAATGTAAAATATTGTAAGTTTAAAATTCCTAAAAAAGACTTGTAGATTTATATTCTAAAAAACTTGTCTTTAAAAATTTTTATGATATGTAAAATGGCTTTAATTGGGTTTAAAGGGAATTTGATGCTAATCTACCTATAAATTCTAATTATTAAGAATTTTTTCAAGTGATTTTATTATGATTTGAATTGGAATCCCACGTGCGGCGAATTGCCAGATATTTTTCATGGGAATTATTGAATTAATAGTGAAGTTTCTTTGAACATCTAGGAATTTCTCTTTTCTGGCATAAAGAGGAGGTTCATCTATTAAAGACTGAGATACCAATTCAAATTTCAATTTAGGAAAAACAACATTATTTTTACCAGAAATAATTGGTTCTGATGACTCCTCAACTATATTGCTAATTTCTGATAAGATTGGAGCAAATTTAGAAATATTGGCTTTATCAATTTGGATCATCATATCGAAATTTGAAATTTCAGTAAATAATAATTGTTCTAATTCAAAATCATAAGGAAGATAATAGTTATTTAAACTTCTTTCAATTTTCTTTTCAAAATCTTTAATTATTTCATATAAAATCTCTATCTGGTTTTTAAAATCTTCAAATTCATAAGTATCATTTTTCAAATGAACATCATAAAAATAACCTCTTTCACCAAAACCAAAACCAATTTTTTTGAATATTGCAGGAATTTCATCAGAATTAAAAACCCCAAAGTCAAATCTAATCGTTTCTTTTAATTTTCCTAAGATAGTACTAGGATGAGGAGGTTTGACAAAAGATTTACTTAATGTCATATCCATTATTTCTTCTAGATTTATCTTAAAATCCAAACCTTGATTTCTAATTTTAAGAAGATCGAAAATTGGTTGTTCCCAAATTTTGATCTTACCAAATAGAAATGGTGTATTTTGAATAATTTTCAATATAATATCCTCCAACTTAATTATGCTGAGTGAGAACTATCAATTTTATTAATCTTATAAGGTGTTAGACCTTGATTAGATTTAATTGAGTGAATTGCCCAATCAGAATCCTGACAATCATTATTGTCGTTAATTGAAATTGCGGGTATTTCATTGTAATGAATAGTGGGATTAAAATTTATCTGTTCAGGATAATTTTGATACGGGGTAATTACAACGTTTGATTGTGAAATATATTCAACATCGGCTTTTTTATCTATAAACTCCGCCATTTTTCGATTAATTGATGCAATGATCCCTTGTGCTTTAAAATTCCCACGGCGAGTTAGATAATATCTTGTTATATTTTTCCTATTCAAGATATTTTTAATAGAAACTTTAATGAATGGTGATGTTTCTATTGTTTTAATCTCATTTTGTGGAAATAAGTTTAACAATATGTTTTCTGAAATTGAATTTGATTCATCGAATGCTTTCTCAATAAAGAGAAAAGAAATAATTTGTTCTTCAAAAGTTAAGAAATTTATATAATTTGAAGATGATATAATTCGAATTTTTTTTGTTATTGGGTTTATCTTTATTTTTGTTCCAAATTCTTGTATTAATTGTATTAACAAAGTATAATCAGAAATCGTCTGCCAATGAAATCCCGTTTTTTGCTTAATTTCATTGATATTATACTCTCTATTGGTTTGAAAAGAATTAAGAATATTTAATAACCCTGCGGTAATATCAATTGGTTTGCGTTTCATACTATACACTTCATGCTTTTTCTATTTTTCTAACGAATACCAAATACTTTTTTTATACCAATTAAATCAATATTCTTATTACCTATATAAGTTTTCGTTATAATGAATTTTACAATACAATTATTTTCATCATAACGAAAATATAATAAGATTATTTTATTTAAATTACTTTAAAAACATATTGATAGTAAATTTACAAAAATTGAAATAGGGAGAGATTTTGAATTCGGGATAAACAAAATGATATTATTCAAGAACTACTAGATAATCCACATGCAATTGTTCTCCTCTTTAATATGTATTGTAAAGGCAATGATAATCTACCCCCATTTATTGATCGAGAAAAAGAAGCAAGGATATTAGAAAAATTAAATTTAATTGACCATAATCAACCGAGTAAACACCAACATTATAAACCAATCAATCTAACGAGATCAAGCAAATATATATGTGAGAAGTTAAGTACTGAAGGTTTTTTTTTAAAATGTGAGGATCTAAATCTAAATAATAAGCAATCTTTTGATCAATCTTTTAGGGCTCTTTTTTTAACTCCTGAAGAATATCAAAAAAATTATGATGAAGATGAAATTTTAACAGATTTAGGATTACCTATTGTAGGAGAAGAGCGAATTCAAGCTAAAGTCTCGTTAACAATTTTAGGATGGAAAAAATTAAATATTGAAAATGAAGACTCTTATGAATTTAATTTAAAAGTTATTTGCAAAAGGTGCAATAATCCATTTGAATTCACTCAAAAAGTTCAATGTTTTGAATATGATTATGATCCCAGAAATTTCTCTTACAAATGTCCTAAATGTAATTTAATATTTTTTTGCGATTCTTATTTTTCCCTTTTTTCTATGTATGAAGAATAAATTCCACTTTAGCTTCATTATTCCAAGTTTTTAATCTGAAAAAATCCATTTGGATCACATTTTTCATCCCGATCATAACATGATCTTTTCGGATATTCTTCAACAATATTTTTTAAAATCTTCAGAAATTTGTACTTCTATTCTAAAAAATTTGTCTCTAAAAATTTTTATGATATGTAAAATGGCTTTATTTGTGTTTAAAGGGAATTAGATCCAAATTATAATATCTAATTTCCAAGATGATAAGCTTCTGTAGTCTAGTGGCTATTACGCTGCCTTGGTAAGGCAGATGTCGAGAGTTCGAATCTCTCCAGAAGCTTCCTATTTTTACATATTGAGGATAATAGAGCATTCTCCCTTGTTATTTAATAAGAAACAAACATTCAAATTTTGTAATATTGCACAATTATTATGAAAAAAAAGAAACTTGATCCGAAATATAATTTTTTTGCCGCCCCCCATCCTACTGTAGTTGCGGGGACTTTTGTCAATAATAAGCCAACCTACACCACATTAGGAGATTTTGGAATTCTCTGCGCTTATCCTTTACATGTTTATATTGCATCGGTGTATACTCATTATCTTAATATTGGGATCAAAGAAAATATGACATATAGCGTAAACATACCGAATCAAGACAATTTGGTTAAAACTGATTATGTTGGAATCGTTTCAGGACATAAAACAGACAAATCAAAAGTATTTGATTACTTTGATAAGTTTCCTATTGATTCGGGCAGTATCTGGATTAGATTTGAACTTATATCTAATTTTTTAAGATTTAAGATCTTGCTTATTGTGGCAGGAAAAAATTTTTATTCGATTTTTGATAAAAGTAAAACTTCGAGATTTTTAAATTCATGAAGATTTTTAATATAATATCGATAATTCTGATCTACATGATAAATATAAAGGCGAATAATATGTCCGTTTTTGATTATAAATTCTTTTCTTGGGATTTTATTTATTATACTAAATTCGGTATCGGGTATATCCCCTTTTTTGATACGTAGTCTAGTTTAGTTCATCATACTAAAATGTTTTTTCATGAAAGAAAGTATACTGAATTCTCAGAATTCAATTTTTTGGATGATTTTTCAGTATTTGTTTTACTTTTTTCATATTATCTTCAATTTTCTCTTTTTTCTCTGTAGAAAAAGTTGGTGGTAAATCAGAATCAAGTTTATTAATTTCTCCTTTCAATTCCTCATAAATTTGCATATATTTTTCATCATTCGGAAATTTCTCCAGAAATGATATAGCTTTTAGAAAATACCCATAAGTTCCCTTTTGTTTTTCTATTTTAAAATCATCAAGTAAAATTTCTTTGCAGATGTTCGGATATTTTGCGTTCCAATACGCCTCACTTAAATTATAAGTGACAAGGTCATCAGCAGCATAAAGACGAGCGTCCTTATGGATCCCATTGTGAGGTTTAGTTCGTAATAAAGCAATTGTCCGATTAGTATATTGATCTGGAATAAATTCTAACAACATTTTTTGATCGGTGGCTACAGTTATTTTCGGAGGTTGGAAAACTGCAACTGTTTGACGCATTTTATAGAGAGAAAATCGTTCAATTTCTATATCTTCATAAATTTTTAATGCACATCTGGCAAGATTTTTCTTTAAAGAAAAGATGGGATCAAAACTTTGCATATGTATTTCTTTACACACAGATGGTGAGATATAGAGAAATATAGACATTATTTCTCGAATCTTGGGCTCCTTATCAAAATCATGTAAAAGTTGATCTAAATTACGTTCTAAATATCTATCATAAAAAGGGGTACGCATAAAAAGACATAAACTATCTAGATTGGGAAGATAATTAATAATTTCTCGCATGATTTTAATTGAGTTAGGTTGTAAATCATAAATTCCATTGAAATTCGCTACAAATTCTCGTTTTTCAAAATCCTCTAAATAAAATTGGATAACTTCACGAGGAATATTAAATTCTTTTTGAAGTCTACTAGAATTCTTTTTTTCCTCTGCAAGAGAGATAAGAATTGCTTCTGGTTTTATTGGTTGAATTTTGTGATATTTTTTAAGTTCTGAATAACGAGAAAGAATATATTCTAGATCATCAGCAGAAATTTCCTCATTTTGAGATGTTTGTAGTATATAATAATTTTCAAATAAAATTAACCAATACATTTTATCTTGATTTATAATAAATTTAATTTCGCGCACATTTTTCCCTTGAATACGAAAATTTGACAAAATATCTTGAAAATTCTTTATAAATTCGCTTTTTAAAAGAAATTTATTATACTCAATTCCATCCATAAGTTGAAGCTGTGGATATTTATTATCCACTATTTGTTTTGCATTAGCTACAAATCCATTTAATGCAATAATGATGCCATTTATTTTTTGTTCGTGTAATTTTCCAGCCATAATACGAATATCAGACATCTGTATTTTTTTTTTATGAGCTTTACTTTCTACTACAAATTTAATATTAGAATTTAGATTGAAAGAACATAATAAATCAAATTCAGAACTTTTTTCGGTGATATTTTGATCTACACTCCAACCTAATTTTTCAAAAACATATTTTATATTTTTCTCCAAAGCATGTTTCTTTTCATCATTCTCCCCTAAACATATAACTTCCAAATCCATATATAGTCTTTTTCTAAAATCTTTTCCTCATGTATTATCTGGATCATATCCCCCTTTTATTTCTTTACAACGATATTTTCTCCATGTTACCCCCAAAATTAATCCCCCACATTGCTATTGAGGAACTTGAAGATCTTTA
>JAUWMK010000238.1 GCA_030613185.1 Promethearchaeum sp. | reverse complement strand
AATTATTAAAAAATGAACTATCTAATGGATAAGAATTAATGAGATAACGTTATTATCACAATATTTTATATAGTTTTTAATCCTCTAATTAGCTAAATTTCAAGTATTAATTGTTCCTTTAAAGGAAATGCCTTTCTCTTTTGCTTGTTTCAATTGTGGGAGTAGTTTTTTGCTGATTTCTTCAGAATATTGAATTAATTTTGGATCTACTTCAATGTCATCGATTAAATCCGCAACTATAGATATAACTTCAGTATAGTGAATCCCTGTGATATTTGCAATATTTTTAATTGAAATTTTACCTTTTTTATATAAATTGGCTAAATACGGCATCATTTGATTATTTAAACCATTAATAAAAATCTCTTTACTGATTGAAGCTCTTGATTTCCCTTCCAATTTCATCTTTAAATCAATAAAAGTACTAATTTTTTCATCGACTCTAAAATTGATTTGAAACATTTCATATAAAATATAGCAATTTTTATATAAAATCTTTTCTATAAAATATAGTAATGTCATTCAAACTCATAATTGATACTGGGACTTGGATGAAATTAGAAAAATTGTTAAATTTAAATATTATAAATGAAAAATATATTGGTGAATTATATAATCTCGCTCAAATTTCAATAACTCCTCAAATTGAACGTGAATTAAATCAACTCTCCATTTATTCATGGCAAAAAAATAAGACCTATATCATCCCTGTTACTAATGAAAAAGATTATTTTCGTGCAATTAATGATGGATTTGATAAAGCGGATGCAAGTATTTTTGGTATATATGAAAAATTTACTTATACAATCTTAACTGAAGATCGTCCATTGCTTAGATATGGAAAAATGTACAATATGGATTTTATTTTTTTTATTGATTTTCTTTTGAGATTAATGGAAACCGACCTTATTTCTAAAAATGAGCTATATTCTATGAATAAAGCTATTTTTAATTTAAGAAATATAAATAAGAACCATTTTTCAAGGATTAAAAAATTTGCGCAGCATCATTAATATGAAAATGAGAACTTAAACTGCTATTTAACCAATAATTTAAAATTTTAATAAACACAATTTTAAAAGGTTATTAAGAGTAATTTGAACATATAAAAAAATTGGATATTTTTACATGAGTAAAAGGAAAAAAATGAACGGGCATTCCATATTGGAAAAAATTAATCCATTTTTTAATCCAAAATCTGTAGTGATTATAGGTGCATCGCGGAACGAGTATACTTTTAACGGAATCCTCCTAAAAAACCTGTTAGAAGTTCAATATAAAGGAAAAATTTTTATCGTACACCCTTATACAAATACAGTAATGGGAGTTCCATGTGTTAAAAATCTGGACCAGCTCTTTAATCAGGAAGTGAAACCGGAGCTGGCAATAATTCTAATTCAGAAAAATCTCTTGCAAACCCTTGAGATTTTGGGAAAAAATGAAGTAAAACATATTTTGATAGAAACAGATTTTTCGCAGGTATTAAGCAATGATGAGCAAATAATTATAGATATTTCAATAAAGAAAATCATTTCCAAATATGATCTCAAGATTCTCGGACCAAGCATGATTGGCTTAATTGATTTTCAACATCTATTTACTTCTTCAATAATTCCAACTCGATCTCATATAATATTACCAAATCGTAAAGAAAAACCTCAAAGCGGAGCAAGTTTTATGGCTCAAAGCGGCGGTCTTACAGGGGCTTGCGGTTGGTGGGCACCAGATCAAAAAATTCCATTAGCAAAAATAATCCATATAGGAAAAGCAATTGATATATCAGAAGCAGAAATATTGGAATATTTATTTGAAGATCCGCACACTGAGATAATTTTACTTTACTTGAAAGAAATCCCCGCGGAATATAATGCAGTTTTATCCAAATTTAGAAATAAAAAACCTATTCTCTATAAATATGTGGGAAAACCTTCTAAAACTGAGCAAAAATTTAAAGAATTGGGAGCAATTTCAGTAGTAAATTATATCGAATTATTTGAGTTTGCCAAAGTTTTTCTCTGGTCTCCCCCTCCATTATCAAATGCAGTAGGAATTATTGGTCCTTCATCCGGAGCGATTAATTTGATTATCTCAGAAATGCGAAATCAAGAGATTCACTTAGCGAATTTGAAAGAAGAGAATAGGAGATCTATATTGGAGAATGTAGGTGGTTCAACTTGCGAATTAGGAAACCCAGTAGATTTTTGGCCCCCAAAGGAATTCATTGGCACCCAAGTTTGTCGAGTTTATCACAAATCCAGTAATACTTTATTGAAAGATCCTCATGTAAGTGCGCTATTCTTAGCTTTGGAATTTTTTACTGAGATTGAATTCAATTTTACAATTTTTGAAGCAATTAAGGAAAAATATCCAAATAAACCCATTATATGCATATTAATTCAAGCTGAAAGAGAGGGAGCATCGAGAATTTTAGAAATTGGAACTAGATTGCAAATTCCTGTATTTATCAATGAAGTTGAAAGAGCGGTCAGATCTCTTAAATTTCTATTAGATTTTTATAAAATTAATTAAATAATGAAAAAAAGATAAGCGATCAATAAAAAATAGGTCTAAATTATTCGAATAACTGTTTTAAACCAGATGGTATTTCCTTATTTCCAGGTGAATTAAAAATTATGAATGGATTTTTTTTACATTTCGTGCATTTTTGTCCAATAATCAAATAATATTCAAAATGTTCATGTAAAATTGATTCGCATGATTTAAAATCTTGAAACTTAACTGGTTCTCCACAATCACATTTAATATCATCATTTTCTTCAAAATTTGAAATTACATATTCAGGATTATCAATATCGTGGAATTTAGTTCCTCCTAATAAAGCTTCAACGAAAGCATCTTCATCTTTTGGTAGTAAAGCCTGATTGTATTCCTTTAAAAGCCCATCATCGTCAAATACTGCATTTTTTAAAATAATAAATTGATCATTTTCATCATCTTCCGGAATTCCGGATTTTCCATAAGTACTGGACACATTATCTTGATCCATTCCTTCAGGATTTGCTAAATGAACTAAAAATTGCGATTCGCCCAATTTCGATTCTTGTTGTCTAACAAAAACTAGGTTATTATAATCTTTTGAATAAAGTAAAAATTGGATACCTTGGACAGAGATTTTATTACTTATTAGGCGATCTTGGCTATCATCAATAATATCTTGGATAAATATTTTAATATCATCTATAGTTTCTTGTTTCATATCAATTAATTCTTGATTATGTTCGTCCTTGAATTTCTGCCATTTCTTCATCATATATGTACGAAGAATATTAGGCAATAAACACATTATTAGAAACATAGGGATCATCACATAAGTAGAAGCTTCTGGCGCCAAAGAACTTACTGCAACAAAAATAATCATTGCAAATGCCATAATTGCCATCGAGATTATTCCAATATTTTTTTGAACATGTCTTTTAACCCCATTTTCCGCAGCTAATTCTTCTGCAGATAAAATCATTTCATCACATTTCTTCTCAATATCTAGTTTTTCATATTCCTCTTGTAAGAAAAGTCTACCGCCATCGAGATGTTCTGATTCATGACCTATTTCTCCAATTAAAGGCCTAATTATCTCCGTTCGGTATTTGTCCATCAATTTTTTTTGATATATCAAATCAAAAACTGAATTATTAATATAATCGAGTATTTTAATTAATCCAATTTCTTTATCTAAAATATCTTTGAATTCTAATTTCTCTGGAGGAACATCTTCTTCCTTTTTTTTTTCCAGTAATTCATCACTTATATTTTCTGGTTTATCATTAGAATCTTCGGGTTGCTCGTTTGATATGTTATCTGAAACCATAGTAAATCAACAAATAAAAATATGTAAAAACATATTATTCAGATTTTCTGAATGTTTAACTGAATTATTGAAAATTTTAAAATTTATCTCAATGAAAAAATAATATTATTTATGGACACAAAGTATGATCGAATATCATTTTCATTACCTGTAAGTTTAAGAGATGAATTCGAATCTCTACGTACAAAACTTAACCTCTCACGTTCTGATGCAATTAGAAAGGCTATTCAAGAATTTATAATACAAGAATCCAAAAAAAGGGGGAAAAGTGGGAAATTTTCAAAAAAACAAATAATAGGAACTATAACCTACATTGAAAAATCTCATGTTCATGCCCACCCTCCCAATCAAAAACATTCTCATGAAAATATAGAAGATAATATTAATTTGACAGATTCTGGAGATCATTCACACGATACACAAAATCGCCAGTATTATGTCCCAAGGGAAAAGATGGAATTTATTGAAGCAAATGAAATTCAACACTCTTTCTTAGATGTAATATTATCAACGATGCATATTCATGCTGGTGCGGAAAAATGTATGGAAATAATTGCAGTAAAAGGAAATTATGAAAGAATTCTTGGTTTATATACCTTGTTACAAACATTGACAACAATTAAAACAATTAATCTCGAGATAATGGAAGTTTTTTAATTAAATAAAATCAATAATTTAATCAACTAAAATTTTACGAGGTTATTTTAAATGAATATTCAACAATTAAAAGAGAAACATAAGCTTCTTACAGAATTTCACTATGATCTAGGAGAAATTGAAAAAGGTTATACAAATAGAACATTACATGTCAATATCTCTGATAATATTATCCAAAAAAAAGAAGTTACCCAATTTATGAAAGATAAATTCATCGGTGGAAAAGGTTTCGGACTCTGGTATTTATGGAATGCAGTAACTCCAAAAACTAAATGGAATGACCCAGAAAATGAAATTATTATTGGAACAGGCCCCATTTGTGGGATAACTCAATATCCCGGAGCAGGTAAATCACTTGTGGTCAGTATATCCCCTTTGACAGATATAGTTATTGATAGCAATGTTGGCGGTTATTTCGGGCCTTATCTAAAATTCAGCGGTTGGGATGCATTGGAAATTCAAGGAAAAGCAAAAAATGAAGTCGTTGTCTTTATTGATGGAACTACGGGTTTAGTGCAAATTTTCGAAGCCCCTCTTGAAGAGATTAATTCTCATATTTTAGCAGAACAATTAACCGAAATGTTTGCGTCAGATGAAAAAGATAAAAAAAATATTTCGGTGGTGAGTGCTGGAGCAGGTGCGGATAATACATTATTTGGAATGCTTAATTTCTCATTTTGGGATCCTAGAAGAAAAGTTTCACGATTAAAGCAAGCAGGTAGGGGAGGAATTGGAACAGTTTTTCGTGATAAAAAAATTAAAGCTCTTGTTATAAAATCTCCCCCATTAAAAGGAGACACAAATCATCCAATGAATATGGAGCTTATAAACAAAGCAGGTAAAAGGCTTAATAAGGAAATATTCGATTTAGATGCTTCCCAATGTCGAATGAGAACAGTAGGAACTGCAAATATTATAGATGTTATGGATCAATATGATTTACTTCCAACCCATAATTATAAGTTTGGAAGCCTTCCAGATGCAAAGAAGATATATTGTGATATTTTTGGAGAAAAATATTGGGATATTGGAAAAGCAGATGGATGCTGGGTTGGTTGTTCAATGGCATGTTCACGTATAACTAAACCATATAAATTAAAGTCTGGACCATATAAAGGTGAAGAAGTTGTAGTTGAGGGTCCAGAATATGAAACCGCAGCTGGATTGGGGGGCAATATGGGTTGTTTTGATCCTGAATTCATCATTGAAGGTAATTTTTATTGTGATACATACGGTATTGATACGATATCATTTTCAACGGCAACTGCATTTGTGATGGAGTGTTATGAAAATGGAATACTTAATAAGGAAATAACTGGTGGCTTAGAACTCAATTTTGGAAATGTAGATGCATCTCTTGAACTTCTACATCAAATGGCTCGAGGAGATGGATTTGGAAAAATTGTTGGGTTAGGAATTAAAAAAATGAAGCAGATCTTTATTGAGAAATATGGCGCGGACCCGAAATTTTTACAAGATATTGGAATGGAACAAAAAGGTTTGGAATATTCGGAATACGGAACCAAAGAATCTTTAGCTCAGCAAGGCGGTTATGGATTAACTAACAAAGGTCCTCAACATGATGAAGCATGGTTAATTTTTATGGATATGGTCAACAATCAAATTCCTACATTTGAGGACAAAGCTGAAGCATTACACTATTTTCCGATGTTTAGAACATGGTTTGGTTTAATGGGATTATGTAAATTACCATGGAACGATATTACTCCTGCAGACAATAAAAAATACCCTCCTAAAGAAGCTGCAAAAATTCCCGAACATGTTGAAAATTATACCTGGTTATTTGAAGGGATAACAGGGATAAAGATTGATGAAAAAGAACTAATAAGACAATCAGAACGAGTTTATAATTTTCAAAGAATTTTCAATATTCGAATGGGGCACGGGTTAAGAAAGGATGATGCAATACCCTATCGTTCAGCGGGGCCAGTAACCGTTGAGGAATATGAATCTCGGCAAGAAAGATATGATAAACAACTCAAAGAATTAATCAATATTGAAGGAAAATCTACTGAAGAAAAAATGAAAATTCTTCGGCAAAATCGAGAAGCTCAATATGAAAAACTCATTGATGCTGTATACAAAAGACGAGGATGGACTAATAACGGGGTTCCAACAATAGAACATCTTAAATCTATAGGAATGGATTTACCTGAATTACTAGAAGTAATCAAACCAAATCTATAAAGTAGAAAAAAAAAAATTATTTCTCTTTTTTTTTATTTGTTTCTATTTCACAGATTCAATTTTAAGTTTAAAATTTAAAATCTTCCCTGCCATTGGGTGATTCATGTCGACAGTAACTTCGATATCGGACACTTCGGTAATTAATCCAGGGACCTGATGAGTATGATCTCCATGTTGGTGTTGGAACATTAGCTGCATTCCTACTTGCGGTTCGACATCCAATCCTATTTCTTTTTTTGGTATTTTTTGAATTGCCTTCTCATCTCGTTCGCCATAAGAATCTTTAGGTTCTAAGCGAATGGATACTTCATCACCTACTTCTTTATCAACAACCGCATTTTCAAAACCTGCAATAACTTGATGTGCACCAACTTCAAATACCATAGGTTCATTATTATGCATTTCAGATGAATCAAAGACTTCACCGTCATCAAAAGTTCCTGTGTATAACACCCTCCCAGTATCTCCCTTTTTTATGGTCATTTTCTCACCGTTAATTAAAAATTTCTTAACTTGCAATATTTATTAAAAAATTGGCACTGTTCAAGAAAATTTGTGACCTCCATTTCTTGATTCGAAAAAGGGTATGATCCCAAGAACCGTTGAGTTCGACTATTTTTCCCCACTTTC
>JAUWMK010000252.1 GCA_030613185.1 Promethearchaeum sp. | reverse complement strand
ATAGTGTGATATAGTTTCTATACCCGCTCTCCGACATCTTGGCTGTTACGTTATTATGGAAGTCTTGATTGGCTCTACTGATAACAAAGTCTACTGTCTGAACGGGATCACAGGAGTTAAAGAATGGGAATTTCTAACAGGAGGAAATTTAAATTCCAGCCCAGCAATCGGTGATGTGGACGGAGATGGAAAGATGGAAATCTTGATAGGCTCTAATGATTACAAAGTCTACTGCCTAATCGGGAACGGTGATCCGTGGGCAATTCCCGGACCTTGGCCATGCAGGGGGGGATCTGCACTCCATCATTCCAATGCAAATGATACAGATGGCGACAATTTACCCGATGTTCTCGAAATTTCTCTGGGTTTAAATGAAAATAATATCGATACTGATGATGACGGGATGGCCGATGGTTGGGAAATAGGATATGGTTTAAATCCTACAGATGATACTGACGGAATCTTGGATGCAGACTCGGATGGTCTTTAAAAAATTATTATAAAAAAGTAGTAATCCGTTCTCTAAATGAATATCACGAGATGTTAAGAGAAAATTATTGGTAAAAAAAAAAATGGTTTTACTAAAATTTTATTCGAATTCGTCAATCGAATCCTTCAAGGCATTCCAAACTTGGTTAACTTCGCTTCGTTCCTCAAGAATTTGCTCCCATTTCTTTGCTAATTCTTTATTTGAGCGTTCGAATTCCCTATCGACATCTTTCATTCTATCTTCATCTTTTGATATAGATTCTGCCGCAACCATCTTATTTTTGGCTTTATCTATTTTCAAGCCTATAAGAACAATACTTTTTCGAATTCTGGCATTAAATACAACCAATTTCGAATACTCTTCCATTTTCTTTGTTAAACCTTTCTTTTGAAGAGCGAGATCTTTTAATCGATCATAATATCCTTCAATCATTTTAATTTGATCGTCAACATCGTGTATTCTCTTCTTGCATTCAGAAACATCTTCTGAATCAACCCCTGAATTATCCTCGCGAGATAATACGTCCATTTGCTTACTTTTGTCTCGGAGCTTGCGTAAATACACTTGTAAATCTTTTCCATAACTTTGATACATTTCTCCCAGTTTTTTCTCTTGGGATCCTAGTGAGTTAATCTTATGGGCTATTTTTATAAATAAATGAGCCACTTCAACATCTAATTTGGCCAGTTCTATTGCATCTTCATGTGTTACAATGGGCATAATTATTTTCTCCTAAAAACTAAAAAGAATTTATAATCTTTATGTGGATTAGTCCTTAAAAAAATTTAGTGAAGTTGAATAAAAAAAAAAACTAAACTTTTGTTAAATTAATTGTTTTTTCGACAATGTTCGCGAACTGAATTAATGAATTAACTGTTGCACGGAAAGCAGTTGCATCTCCAGATTCAATTTGAAAATTTATTTCATTGGAATAGGCTTTCGGATTGGAGATTGTCCATTTTGATCGTTTCATGGGCATATCTTGAAACTCAGGAATAAAACTTTCATAAAAAATTTCAGCATCACTTGCAGAATTAAACTCGAATTTGATTGAACTTAAAATTCTCATTGTTATATGTATTAATAGAAAAATTAGGTAAAAAATACTATTTCTTTTGTGCAGATTCCGACTCTGCGGCTTCACGTGCCATTCGAATTGCAATTCGGTGGGATTCCTTTCCTCTTGCAGTAGAACTTTCCCAGGCCCCTCCGGTCCATTGGGCTCCGCATTTTTTGCATTTCCAGACTCCACAAAACTCTCTCATGTTAGGAAGTTTTGTATTGCATTTTGGGCATTTTGTAATACCCTTTTGTTTGGAAGTGATATCTCTCCATTGTTTACGTAATTTTGAACCATATCGCGCCCCAAATCTTCCAGCGATACCAACTTTCTTAGTTTTTCCCATATTCATTCAACACTAAATATATCTATAAAACATAAATAAGCATAAATAAAAAATTTATTTGTTTCAAATAAAAAAAATGAATGAAAAAATTTTTGAACCATATCAACTAGCTTTCGGAGTATATTGTCGCAAATTCATCTTTTTTCGTAGATCATCTGCAATTTCTATAGCTTTTTCTGATATCTCCATAATTTCGTCAACAGTCCAAGTTGCGTTTCCATATTTTTGAATAGAAGTAATTTGTTTCTTTTCATCAACAGCAAAAGCTATCGAACCATCTAAGATTAGTTCTTCTGGTAAACATGGGTCAACAAATATAACATCTCCTACTCTACCAAATGTAATACTTAATGGAATCTCATGAATTGTTAAGGGTTTTATAGTTCCATCCCATACTGCTTCTCCCTTTTCTGAATCCCATTTTGCGCCTGGTATTTTTGCACTAAGTAAAGCTGCAATGGCGGCAATAGCGGCGGTATCAGTTAAATTACCAAAGTAATCCATCATGTAGCAATCCACAAATAAAATATAAACTGCTTTAAAAGGTTCAATACACAAATCTTTTTTATTAATACAATTAGTATGCCTAATTCCTCTATCAACAACCCTTGCAAGTTGAATGGAATCTTCTCGAGGAGGTCCAGATTCGAACATAGGGCTCGCAATAGGGACATATTCACTCATTACAGTAACTACACCCTGATCTGGATTATCTGAATAAGGCTTTCCAATATCGTATTTAACACCACACATTACCCGTGTATCTCCGAGGAAAACGTCTGCAGAACCTTCAGCTTTAGGACTAAAATTTGTTTTTATTTTAATCTCTCTAAATTCAAATAAATCTCTTCCATCAATTCTTTTTCCTTCTTTGAGAAGTTTTAGAATATAATTCCTTTCTAATGAGGAAACTATTTTATTTACATCAATCATTTGGTTTTTCCTCCTTTTTCGCTATCTTTTTGAGGGGCATTTTCAATTGTTTCATTAGTTTTTTGCGCTTTTTCTTCAGTTTTTTTCTTTGTCACTTTTTTTGATTTCTTTGTCCCTTTTTTAGTCTCTTTCTTCTGTTCTTTCTTTGATTTTTGGACTTTTTCATCTTCTTTGGGTTTCTTAGTGTCCTTAATTTCTTCAGTTTTTTTAGAAACGATTGTATCAAGAAGAGACTGTGGTTTTTTTTGAGAAGTTTCTTTAACCGATTTCTGATATTCTTCTGATTCTTTTTTTGCGTTTACTCGAATTGTTTCATATTTTCCTTTTAGAGCTTCTAATTGCTTTTTATAAATAACCTCTGCTCCTTTCAGAATATATTTGAATGAAAGTTTCATTTCTTCTAAAGACATTTCTCCATCAAATTGCAAAAGGGAAATTGATTTATCTTTCATAACTACAACAGCAGGAACATCAGCTTGTCCTACTTTATCTTCTTTATCACCAAGATCTAAAATAACTTTATCTTGTGCTTTACCCGCGGCAATTCCAACAATCATACTTCTCATAGGAATTCCAGCATCAGCAAGTGCCAATGATGCTGCAGTTGTGGAAGCACATCTTGTTCCTCCATCTGCGGCCATAATTTGAATAAACACTTCAATTTGTGAGTCTGGATATGCTTCTAAGAATAATACAGGTTCAATAGCTTCCCGAATTACTTTGGAAATTTCATTATCTCGACGATTTGGAGCAGGACTTTTTCTATCATGAACTGAAAAAGTTGCCATGCGGTAATATACTCTCAATATACCACGATCTGGTTTAGCTAAATGTCTTGGGTGTACTTCTCTGGGGCCATATACTGCAGCATAAATTAAATTGCCGCCATGGCGAACAACAGCTGAACCTTGAGCATTTTTAATTACTCCGACCTCACAAGAAAATGGTCGTGGTTCATCAACATCCCTACCATCCAATCTTTTTCCATCTTTTCGGAAACAAACTGGATCATGGGGTTCTGGAACTAATACTGGCATTTTTATTCAATACCTCGTTTTTTCTTTTCTTTTATAATATAATTTTTTATTCTGTCTGTTAAACCAGAAGTATGAGCTTCTTCTTCAATTTTATGAATTGCGTCAATAAGCAAACGTTCGTTTTTATAATTTTTTCCACCTTGAATCAAAATTCGACCATTTTGAGCCACAAATACCTTACAATGAAGTTGATTTTTTAACAGAGTAATCATACTTCCTTTTTTCCCGATTATCCGTGGAATTTTTGGTGGTGGAACATTAACAATTAATCCCTCTTTTATCTGACCTAAATCTTGGCCAAGAGAAGTTAATTCAGGTTCGTTAAGTCGATCACCAGATAGGACTTTGCATATTAGCAAATCTCCCATTTTTAATTTCTGCATAAGGTCATCATCTTTGACACGATAACTTCCAACACTTTTTCCATATCCTCGATTTCTTGTGTTTCTTTTGAATGCATCTAATGGTTTAAGAATCCCAAGATATTTTGAATTTATATTTAGAAGATATTTTACAGGTGTTTTTGCAATTACTCGCCCAATGA
The DNA here is from genome assembly GCA_030613185.1 of Promethearchaeum sp. Taxonomy (GTDB): domain Archaea; phylum Asgardarchaeota; class Lokiarchaeia; order Sigyniarchaeales; family Promethearchaeaceae; genus Promethearchaeum. The sequence continues at coordinate 2,629 of JAUWMK010000252.1, read as the reverse complement.
TTTTATCTCCCAATTGGGGATTATATAACCCGTTTAAAGGGACAACGTTTATATATTTTCCACGAATTTCCTTTAAACCCACAAATAATGATATAATCTCATTATTTTTTTCACGAACCGCCCCTCTTCCCGGAATTAATTCGGGATCTGTTGAAATTACCATTCCTGGTGTTACAATTTCACGAGTAGGCGTTTCTATACTTTCTACAATTTCCATAATATTCACATTAATTAATTTGATTGAAATTTTCTAGTTTTTGAATTAATCTATTTATTTATTAACTTGGATTGCATTTTTCCATGGGTTAATTTATTTAATTTTTCAAGAAGTTCCATTTGCAATCCAGCAGGTAATGAAACTAAACCAACCCACGATCCATCGGTCTGCCACTCAGACTTCTTGATCTGAGCTAATTTATCGATTGTATTATAAGCTTTAGGAGCATATAGAGCTGGAATTTTTATGGCCATCGTTATAGTTTCCATTCGTATTGGAATTACAACAGCAATCATTTTTAGTACAGTTTCTATTTGTTCTTCGGCAGTTTTATCAACATTTATTGATATTTTTGCTTCTTCCATTGCTTTTTCTATTCGCTTAGGAGGATGAGGTTTTTTTGTTTGCGGATTGATGCAATTTCTAGATAAAATTGTGATTATTTGTTTTTTCTTCTTTTCTATCCATTTCTGACGTTGCTCATGAGTCCAAGAAAATTCCCCTACAAGAAGAAAATTAGCCGAAACATTTCTACCTTCAACAGTTTCAAATGCTGCTATTAAATCCTCTTCATTTGAACGAATAGCTTTTTTTACATTAGTAAAAATATCAAACGTTGGATAAATATCACTTAAAGTGATTTCAGAATTATGTAAGATTTCTTCTAATTCTATCTCACTTTCGTCCTTTTTCTGCTTTCTGAGATCATTGATAACTTGCTTTGCTTTCCAAGCTTCTTCAGGATCAGCGATCATTTCAAAATATAGATTTTTCTTTCGCACTTTGACAATGATATATTTACCAAGATCAAAATTGCCTTTTGGTCCACCCCTTGATTGAGACATATTTTTCACCTTTTTTAAGTAAAGAAATTCGTTGCGTTTTAAGGTTAATTCATCAATAGCTAACAAAAATTTGGATTAACCGCCATGAAGGAAGTTAATAGCTTCGAAATCCTTACATTTTCGAACTAAATTCTTTGATATTCAAAAGGAATTAATATAAATAGTGTAAAAAAGTTTATTCAAAATTACTCAAATTATTTCTCAATTAATTTTTCGAGTAATTTTTTGTTTTCTTCTAAAGAGAGAAATGTCCATGTCTTTTCTTTTTTCTCGATTATTGCGATTTCAAACATATCCTCTTTGATATCTCCTTCAATTACTTCTTTGAGTGAACGAATTGCTAACAATTTTAACTCTTCAAATGAAAGTGAAGTTTTATACTCTTTTGATAGAAACTCCCTAACAGTTGGACTGCCACTTCCAATAGCACATGCGTGATACCCCCAAAAAGCACCAGATGGATCAGTCAGAAAAAGCTTTGTCGAATCATCTGGGTCAATCCCACCTATTAAGAATGAAACTCCAAAAGGACGAACTCCAGCGTTCTGAGTATACAACTGCATTTGATCGCATAAATCTCGAGTAGTCTCTAAAACAGATACATCTTCATTATAACTAAGTATATTAACTTGAGCATGAACACGCGCTTGTTCTACAAGGGTGCGAGCATCAGCAGTTAACCCAGCTATTGCAACTCCAACGTGATCATCGATTTTGAATAGCTTTTCGCTGCCAATATTCTCTTGCAGAGCGAGTTGTCGCTTTTCAACGCAAAAAACCACTGCATCTTTGTTTTTAAGTGCTATTGCTGTAGTTCCTCGACGAACAGCTTCAATTGCGTATTCTACTTGAAACAATCGTCCATCGGGACTAAAAATAGTGATAGCTCTGTCATATCCCATTCCTGCTTGTGAAAACATTATTTTTTTACTCCGTTATCTCCGATAAATCTCTTACTATAAAAAAAGTGAATCAAACCTTATTATTTTTCTTATAATAATAATTAATGATTCTTGATGAGTAATCTGAAAACACAAGCCATATTCTTTTCTCCCACAAATACAACACTTAAAATAATTACTACTATTACTGATGCACTCAAATTTGAAAAATTGCAAGATTTTAATCTAACATTTCCATCAAAACGCGAAATGGTAAATATTGGAGCTGATGCAGATATACTTGTTTTTGGTGCACCAGTTTATGGAGGAAAAGTCCCATCCATGGTTATTCCAGCAATAGAGAACATGATTGGAAATAACCGATGGATTGTGCCAATTGCAGTATATGGAAATGCACGGCTAGGCAATGCGTTATCCGAAATGGTCTATCTTTTTCGTGAACAAGGATTTAGAATTTTAGCAGCGGCATCATTTATTGGAGAGCATTCTTTTACCAGTAATGATTTTAAATTGGCAGAAAATCGTCCAGATTTTGATGATCTAAAATCAGCGAGAAGTTTTGGGCATGAAATAAAAAGAAAAATTGAATATTCTCCTCTTGAAATTCATACAATCGCTCAAAAAACAGATCTCTCAAATATAGAGCGTAAAAATAAATAAAGGAA
>JAUWMK010000403.1 GCA_030613185.1 Promethearchaeum sp. | reverse complement strand
CATATACAAATTTAGCTGATTTTTCTGGATAACGTCCTGCTGGGAATTTATGAAGATGCATTCCGTGTCTGTGTCGAACTTTCTTATTTGACCTACGAAATGGGACGGGGGTTTTTAATAGGATAACGCCTTCTAAGAAGGTTTTGGCTTTTTCTAAAGACATTCCTTTGATAGTATTGCAAACTTCGCGGGTCTTCTTTGGAGAAGTCTTAAGATCTCGCCCACTACCTATTGCAGTCTTGTCTTTATCAAGTCCTGAGAACGAATATTTCCAATTTGGCATGTTTTTTTACCTTATTTTTTTATTTATATGATTATTAATTGTTAATTTGATTCCAGCAGGCAGATTTGGAATTACTCTGCGCGGATAAGGTGTATAGGGTACCAATATTTCACGCTACTCACTTTCTCGTGCATATCGGGCATACACACGCCCCAGTTTTTTCATTACTGGGCGCATTAAATTCACCAAATCTAAGATCTTTCGATCTTGTAGTGAATTATTTATATATTGATCATTAAAATGTTTTGCGATTTGAAATCGATTTCCTTAACGTTGATCTGAAAATCGTGAAATTTATATAGGATGTAGTCGGAATTGAAACTATTTTGATTTTGTCCAATCTAAAATAAAATTTTTTTTGAAAATTAGAAGAATTAAAATATAGAAAAATGAGAAAAAATATTATTTCAAAGGAACAAACTGACTGGATCGAGTAGCACCAACCCCAGGGTTACCATGGGATACTTTCTTACAGGTCGGACTATACTCTCCCAAATATTTGCCAATATGATCAGGTGTGATTTTAACTTCAATAAATTGGAGTCCGTTATGAATTCCAATGGTTAGGCCAATAAATTCAGGAAAGATAATCATATCTCTATTATGTGTTCGCACAACTACTTCCCTATCATTTTTGAGTGCTTTTCTGGCTTTCTTTAATTTTTTTAGCAGTTTTTTTTGCCTTTTTGGCATGCCTCTAATAAGGCTTCTTCTCTGGCGTGATGGGAGTAATTTAATAAATTCTTTCATTGACATTTTGCGGAGCTCTTCTAGATCTTTGCCCCGGTATAAAAATTTACGTCTTGACGATTCCGACATTTTACAAAGGAGAAAAATTGATCATAAATTAATAATTTTTTGTTTTTCGCCCATTTCATCTATTTCTTCTATATAGACAACTAATTAATTATCTATGCCGAATTATTTAAGATAAAAAAAATGAGATTTATTTTTATTTCTAGAAATTATTATATCAATAGTTGTGAGTTAATATGAAATTTGATCGCATTGAAATTAATCCAAAAATCCTTGGAGGGAATCCTGTTTTTAGAAATACTAGTATTCCGATATACATTATTTTACAGATGATACGAGATAATGCTTCATTTGATCAAATAATTCAGGAGTATCCACGTCTTACTATTGAGGACATAAAAATTGCTTTAGATTACTCGATGTATTTACTTAATCATCCTGATGAAGAAATAATTACGATGGCATAAATCTTTGGAGATTTTTTTATGAAATTAATTGTTGATGAATGCTTAGCATAAAGAGTTAAATACGAATCATGTCAAAAATTACTCTTAAATCCGGTCGAGGAATAAAATTATTTCAAAATGATGATGTCTCACTAACCATTGACATTTCAACGACAAATCCAAACATGCCTCCAAGATGGGATGAGATCATGATGATTTTAGGGACATTGATTGTTCCAATAAACCATTTAGGCAGAATTTCACCCCACGGTCTCCAAATTATCATCCCCCCTTTTTCACAATACATGGTAATTAATTCGGGAAAAATTGATTTGGACCTTTCTTTTAGCCTTGATCCCAAAAATCATAAAATTTTGTATGATCCTTATCTTTATGAGCATGAAAACCATAAGAATTACGATTCCGAAGAATTTAAATCTCTTCATCTTGTTCCCGATGGCTATATCGATATTTTGGCGAAATGGTACTCAATTAAATTCACATATCCTGATTTTAATTACATATTCATTCGCCCTGGGTTGGGAATAAGTTTGCAGATGCACACAATGAGGGAAGAGCACTGGGAAGTTCTCGAAGGCCAACCAATAATTATTGCTGGCTCCAAAATCTCATATGACACAAAAAAAGGCACTCAGTTTGATATTCCTTTGGGTGCGGTTCATACGGTTATTAACCCATCTGATTCTAAATGGGTTCTAATTAGGGAATCTATTACGGGAAAATTTGATGAGGGAGATATTGTTAGGGTTTTTAACCCGAATCACTATTCTACAGGTTAATTTACCATTCGTGTTGTGACAATTTAGCGCAAATACAATTTCTTTTTATTCTTTTTCAATTCCTTTCTCTTTAATTTAGCACTAAACTCTTTGGCTTCCATTTGAATCTGGGCTAAATATTTATCTTTTGAGAACTTTTCTACAACTTCAAGCCGATTTTTTTCTAAATTCTGCTCTTTTAATTTCTGATGTGTTATTGGGTGCATTTGATGCCAGCCAACCCAAATAAATCCCAGTCCGATAAGAACCATCCAAAATGTTGAAATTATAACTATACCCCATTCAAAACTAAAAAATTCGACACTGTAAATTGCCTCAAGCCATGATGGTGGGATTTTATCCGATTGTAAATAATAAAGATTTAGGGGGATTGTGATTATCATCCACGGTAGAACAATTAACCAAAATATAATTTGACCGAAACCAATAAATCGTCCGTATTTTTGTTCTAACATATTAATCACAAAAAAAAATCTTAATAAAGATAAATGTTGAAAAGAATTAAGATTTTTGCGAAAAGTGTTTTGGTTTACATATAACTATCTGCAAGAATGAATTTTCCTCAAATGATTCTCTTTTCCAAGTCCCAAATTTCTTAATGATCTCAAATCCTTGAAATTTAAGTAACATATTCAATTCTTGCGGAAAAATCATTCTCATCTGGGTTTCTTGAAAAGAAATCTCTCCTTCCATATTTAATTCAAATTTTATATTATTAACTTGGGATTTCCTATCATATTTATTAGACTGCATCATTATGACATGTTTCCTTTTCTTAGGATCTTAATATTCCGCGTAAGGTCGTTTTTCGTTTGGATCTTGAGTAATTGTTTCAAACCAGGATTAAATGTTTCAAAAATATAAACTCCTTCTGGTTGAAGATGTTCTCGAATACACTGAAAATGAGAATACAAATCCTCGTTTGATAATAAATGTATGAAACCAAATCCCGGATTTATGATAAGTTTAATTTTTTTTTTAAATCAAATTTAGACATATCTCCTTGAATGAAATTAATATTCACTCCCTTTTCTTTCATTTTTTGTTTTGCAGTATCTATCAGATGTTAATTCCAATATGGGACTCCCATATTCTTTTGCACTCCGAAAAAAGAAATCATTACCCATCTCCCACGAGCTTGTTGTTATAAATCATATGCTAATCCATCAATATAAAAATTAGATTTACTTTCGCGATTCAAATAATATCTATTGTTATTTCTCTATTTAACATAGATACACGATTTATAAATCAAAATTCCATCTTTTTTGGAAAAAAGCTATCATAGATTTTTATTAAATAGTGTGGAAATGCAAATTAATTCACAAAAAATCTTAAAAAAATCATAATTCGTCAAAATAATCTATAGTAGTCACTCTGCCATTTCCGTCACTTGCAAACCATAGATTCTTTGCAGAAGTTGGATATAACACAGTATACTTCCCTCGGAAAATGTCCAGCGTTTAGAACTCGCCGTAATCAGT
>JAUWMK010000065.1 GCA_030613185.1 Promethearchaeum sp. | reverse complement strand
TGGTCCAACTTTGTTTTACTCTGTGCGGTCTGGTTTTTTTCAGACCGACAGATAAAAAGTTGAAATTTAAAATTTATATCCACAAGCAAGGCAGAAAGTAACATTAGGATCATCATGTTTTTTACCACAAAATGGACAATTTTTCTTAAAAACCTGAGTTTGAGTTTCTTTTTGAATAGTTTTTATTCGAATTGGTTTTTCTGATACTTTCTTTCTTAAAATTTTAAAATTTAAAAATCCAGGTTCCTTTATTTCCACCTTCTTGGGAGAGATTTCTATCTCATGTATTAATTCGGGTTGTTTTTCTAATTCGGGTTTAAGTTCTGTTTTTACAACTGTTGTTTCAGGAACTGGTTGAGAAATTTCTTCTTTGACTGCAATTTCTGGTTTTTTAACTAATTCTTGTTTGATTTCTTCTTTAAGGATTTTCGTTTCAGGATCTGATTGAAGTTTTTCTTCTTTGATAATTATTTCAGGCTGTTTATCCAAATTTTCTTCCATTTTTGCATTTAATATCTCAGTTTCAGAAACTTGATTATTTTCCTTTTCAATAACCTCTCGCAATGTTGAGCGCATGTAATGCTTTATTCGGCTAAAAATTTTTTTTTTTTTTATTGTATCTTTTTCGGTAATCTTCTTTCCAAAAATCTTATTTTCATTTAGTATAAATTTTTCAAAATTAATTTGTTCTTTTGACATTTCAGGATAAAAATATAATATATCTTCATTATCCATCAATGCAGACTTTGCCTTTATTACACCTATTGTTAGAAATATGATTCCAATTACGAAAATTAAGCATGAAAGGTAAAAAATATATGAATTTGATAAAGTAAAAGGATCTCCCAAGAAGAAATCTTTAGCGTCTTCTGACGAGGCAAAATAAGGCACTCCCTCTATTGATTTCAAGTATCCAATAAAAACAGATAGAATAACAACTTGATTTAGTATCGGATTTACAATTAATAGGTAAAATACTCCTATAGATATCGGTTTGGGATATTCATGAAGTTTTCGATTTTCTTTTGCATTTCTAGCCAGTAATACAAGTAAAATAATTCCGATAATTAAATAATTAAAATTTGTTAATAAAACCACAATCAAACGAGTAATAATATATGGAAATGAACAATTAACTTGTAAATGGACATACGCAACAGCATATCCACCTGAAGATAATATATCTATAGCCAAATTTTCACCTGGGAATATAGAACGTATAATTATTTCAATTATCATAAGTATAAAATTTCCAAAAATTAGAATGATTGAAAAGATCCAGAATTTCCTTTGAGAACTTCTATCAAACAGATTAATATTCATGAAACTAAGAAGCTGGATAAAAGCTAAGCCCTTATTAAGAAAAGCCAATCCGTTAGTAACTCCCCAAACAATATAAAATGTAGATGAAACATAGTAATTATCAAATATGTATTGGTTTGCAAGGATTTGTTTTACAATAATATTAGCTACAACATAAGTCAAATCAAAAAATAATCCACACATTAAGAAGAATAGAAACTTTTTGTAAAAATTTAGGAATCCTTTAACGCTATCCGGTTCATTTTCTTTATTTTGATTCTTAACGGCAGTTACAATTACAAGAATGAACACTGAAAGAAGCATCAATCCATAACTTAGAATATTATTGAACTCATTTACATCTATCATATTTACAATTTTGTTGTGAAAATTATTAAATATATCTATTATGCAGTGTTCAATAGAAAGCCAATTTAAAGAGAAAATCTGCTGATACCAAAATTAACAATGTCAATTATTGAAAAAAACCAAAAAGAAAACGAAAAAAGCTAGTCTGAATGATAAACTAGTAGGAAGAAATAAGGTTGAAAAATTAAAATTTGTATCCACAAGCATGGCAAAATGGAGTATTAAGATCATCATGTTCTTTACCACAAAATGGACATTTCTTTTTAGAAACAAGAGGTTTGATTTCTTTTATTATAATTTTTCTTTGAATCGGTTTTTCTGATATTTTTCTTTGGTTAATTTCCACTTCAGATATTAATTTTGGTTGTATAACAATTTCGGGTTTGGTTTCTGCTTTTAGGACTGTAGTTTCAAAGTGTTGTTTGGGTATTTCTTCTTTTATTGTGATTTCTGGATTTATAATTAATTCTGGTTTAACTTCTGCCTTTTGGGCCATTGTTTCAGTGATTGGTTGAGAGATTTCTTCTTTTATTATGATTTCTGTTTTTTCAAAACTAGTTTCAAGAGATTGTTGAATTGGCTTTGCATGTGTTAAAGATTTTGTTATGTTTAAAAAATCTCCTTGATTAGTGAATTGAAAAGTTTCCCTATATATTAAAAACATTACAAATGAAATTATAATCGTCCCAATTAGATTCCCGATATATATTCCTGATAATATCATCCCAAAGAGAACAATCATCGAAGGAATTCTGATTTTTTCTGACAGATTTTCAGTGCCGTATATTTTTTTCAGTTTTTGAAAATTGTTATAATATTTATATACAATAACAATACCTCCAATAACTCTAAGAATAATATTAAAATACAAAATAACATTCATTAAAATGGAAATAAATGATATAAGGTTTAATATATGAATTATTCTGAAAATTTCTTTTGACCTGCTATCTCCAATCTTATTCTTGATTTTATTTGCTTTAAACATAAGAAGAAAAAGGCTCGAAACCGCAATTAAAAGAGCAATTCCAATAACCAGAAATATCTCATAAAAACCTGCTAACACCGCTAAAACAATGGAAAAATAAAAACCTAGATTGAAAACGATTAGAGTTAGATGAAATTTTTTTTTAAGTTTAATCAAATCATTATGAAAATCTCTCAAAAGTAAATCAGACATTAGTAATATATCCGACAAACGAATTAATAAATGACTACTATGGTCTTAGTGACAAATAAGTTGGAAAAAAAAGTTATTTTGATAATTTAAGAGATTAAACATCCAATTCTTTTCGGAGCTTATCAATCTCGTCTTTCAACTTATCTTTACTGCGCACATCGCCGGTTTCCTCGGCGCTATCGTAAAGTGACATGCTCTCCATATGCTCTGCTTCAGGGGTATCGGGAAGTTGACCTGCGTCCTCTAACATTAACTCTGTCTCCAATTGTGCAAGTTCATCGTCAATATCAATACCCATGTCAGTTTCAGGATCTCCAGCGAATAATTCACCAGCTTCATTAATTTGTTCGATGCTATCTTCTGCTTCTTCAGTTATTTCTAGTGCCCGTTCTGCGTTGACTGTGCTTGCAACATTTTTCAATTCGCTTGCAGAAGCTTCCATTGTACCCGCTACTTCGCCTATAACGCCTGCTTGTTCTAATGCATCTAGATGTCTTTCACTTCGCATTATCATTGCATTATACTGCAAAATTTTTTGTTGATATTGCTTATATCTTACGAGCATGGTCTTGGATGCTTGGCGGTTACCAGATTTCAAAAATTTCTTAGCTTTTGTTTTGCACAATTGAGCTTTATTTTCATAATCCTTTATTTTCATATCCAATTTGTGGGTAAGCGTCTTTAACCGTGCTTCAGTTGTTAGTTTATCATGTTTTTTTTTCTTCGGAAAGAGTTTATCAAATACCATGTTTTTTTTTAGCCTTCCTTTAAAAATTAATTCTTCTAATTTTAATGTAGTGGAGATTCTTAAAAATATTTGTAGAGCCCAGTTATTATTATTAAGAATGGTTTTTTTCTTTGTTTTTTTCAACAAATTTTGGCGGTAAATGAATAGCAAATTCACAGAATTTACCTCCCATGATAACAGAATCCAGTAATTCCACATCTACGGGACATTCTAGCACACCTTCCCAGTAATTCTTGATAAATCCTCCGCTACAGTTGCAGAAAATTGGGTCAATAGGTCGATCTTCTTCAAGTAGTGCTTCACGGATCATTGGATTATGACAAACATAATAATTCCTTTTTCGTGTATCTGCTTCAGAAAGAGCCATTTTTGTCATACATGGAATCTTTTTCATTAATATTCTATTTCCTTCACGAATCCCTGCACTGATTTTCTGATCATTTTTCACGAACTCCAAAACTTCCTTAGTAACTGGTTGTGTAAAGAAAAGCGTATTCTCTTCATAATGTTTGGTAAGGTTATCCACTAATGTTTGATGCTTAAATTTTAATAGTTCATGGAGATTTTGGGATTTTTGAAAAACTTCACGGCCTTTCACATAGGATTCTGGATACTTATCGCTCAATCCCGGTTTAAAAAACTCAATACTTTTTTTTGGTCCTAATTTCCAATAATACGTGTAACCAATTTTTTAATTATTGCTGGCTTTTTCTTTGGGTGCAATCCTAGTGGCGGAAGTTCAATTCCTGTGAAAATTTCATCATGAAACTCCTGCCCAAATTTTTCAATGAGCTGTTTTGATAAGTTAGGAAACATTTCCCCGCCATCTATTGTTTCCATTGTGGCATTAATGATATCATGATTATTCAAATAATAACCAAAATAGAGGATGTAGATAAAATTTTGATATGTATTGTTTTTTTCTTGAATTAATTTAGTTAAAAAGTCATGGATATTATCATACTTGATTGTGGATAAAAATTCTAAGGAATAAATTAATTTCTTTTTTTTAGTATTAGTCCTTTTTAAACTTAAATCGAATATTTTCCGATTTATTAAAAATAAGGTTGATTGAACAATGGATATTGCAAAAATTAATAATTTAATCGAAAACCATGAATTAAAAGTGGCCGTTTTCGGAACCGGTAGAATTGGGCTCCCTACAGCTTTGATGTATGCAAAAGCTGGATATAAAACCATCGGAGTTGACATTAATGAAAATTTAATTCGAGATTTAAGAAATAAAAAAACATTCATTGATGAACCGGGATTACCCGAAATATTATCTGAAGTGATAGATCGTAATTTAATTGAGTTTACAATTGATTTTGAATACGCAATTAAAAATTCCAATGTGATGATCATATGTGTCCCAACACCAGTAAATCAAAATAAAATCCCAATCTTTACAGCAATTGAAGATGTGGCAAAAAAAATCGGAATACTTCTTCGGAAAGATCAAATTGTGATTAATGAAAGTTCGGTCAGTCCAACTACAATTGAAACTCTAATCATTCCAATTATCGAACAAAATAGTAATTTGAAGATAAATGATGATTTTGGGGTATGTTCTTGCCCAGAAAGAGCCGATCCTGGAAATATCGTCGATAATTGGGATAAAGTCGCCAGAATAGTTGGAGGAAGTTCCGATGACGTAGGAAAAATGATTGTTAAATTGTATCATAATATCTCAAAAGCTGAAATTGTCCAAGTTAGCACACCAGGGACAGCTAATGCTGTAAAATTAACAGAAAACATATTCCGAGACGTCAATATTGCCCTTATGAATGAGTTTGCTGTATTGTACGAAAAACTAGGTATTGATGTTAAGGAAGTTATCAGAGGTTCATCCACAAAATATAATTTTCAACCTCATTATCCCGGGCCAGGAGTTGGAGGGCCATGTTTGCCCGCTAATTCATATTATATTATTAAAGACGCAATAAATGTGGATTATATCCCATTTATGATTCGTGTAGCTCGAGAAATTAATGACAGAATGCCAGCTGTGGTAATGGAACTTATTCAAAATGCATTAAATTTCACTCATAAGAGTTTGAAAGGTTCAATAATAACCGTGTTGGGTTTATCATATAAAGCAAATATAAAAGACGTTCAAATTTCCCCAGCTTTAAAAGTAATCCAATTACTGAATGAAAAACAAGCAAATATTCAAATTTGGGATCCCTATTACAAAGGAGAAAACGTTTTGGGGTATCCAGTTGGTAATTCTTTAGAAGAAAGCCTTCAGAATACTGATTGCATTGTAGTTTTAACTGACCATAAAGAATTTTATGATATTGATTTGAAAAAAATTCAGAAAAACATGCAAAAAACAGTTGTTTTAGTTGATAGTAGAAATATTTATGAAATTTCTAATCTACCGCAAAATATAGTTTATTGTGGAGTTGGACGTAAGATTCGCAAAATCTAATTATTCTGGGATGAGAAAAATGCGTAGAATAATTATAAATCTTGATGAATTAAAATTGGACGACCAAAAAAATTCAATGATTCAGGCAGCTTTTAATCAAGATTTTGTAAATTTTAAAGCAAGTGGAAAAATTGGCGAAAAATTGGTAAAAATTCAAAGGTGTGCTGTTTATTCTAACGATTTAACCATAAAAGGAATTATTCCGATTTTAAACCAAGAGGAAATGGATAAAATAAACAAATTCCTTGAAAAACCAACCAATTTTGGTGTGTCCTTAGATATTTCATCAAAAGAACAAGAGAATTTGGCAGTTTCCTTAGCAAAACAAGGGATATCATTCATCATATGCAAACACTCAAATTGGAAGGTAATCCCTTTTGAAAACTTAATTGCTAAATTTACTTCCATGGATTGTGAAATTTATTCCGATGTAGGGTCCTCACTTATTGACGCAGAGCTTTTTCTACACACATTGGAAATTGGAGTAGACGGGCTGATATTTTCTCCGAATAGTGAAAATGATTTAATTGAACTTAAAAAATTACTAAAAACATCCCAACCACTAAAATTAGAAAGTGCTACAATAAAAAAAATTACTCCCATACCTGAAGCAGATCGCGTGTGTGTTGATACTTCTTCAATCTTAAAGCCCGGTGAGGGGATGTTGGTTGGAAATACCGCCAGGGGGTTTATTCTGGTTCATGCAGAAGTATTTGATTCCGAATTCGTAAAATCCCGACCATTCCGAGTAAATGCTGGGGATGTTTCAGAATATATTTTGGTTCCAACCGATGATTCAGAAATTTCAACTGAAAATAAAATCAGAACGCAAACAAAGTATCTATCAGAATTGCAATCGGGTGATAAAGTTCTTGTTGTTGATAAACAGGGAAATTCTCGAATTGTTTTTGTTGGAAGAGTTAAGATTGAATCCCGGCCTATGCTTTTAATTGATTTGGAAGTGTTTAAAGAAGAAAATCAGATTCAAAAAATCGTTTCACTTAAGGTAACTCTTCAAAATGCCGAGACAGTAATGGTAATAGGTACGGATGGGTTACCAATTTCAGTTCCTAAGTTAAACATAGGAGATAAAATTCTGGTTAATCTGGGTCCTGGCGCAACCCATTTTGGGATAAAAATCAAAGAGCAGATCATTGAGAAGTAAAAATCGATTAGATACTATAAATCTGTTCAATTTTTATTTTAATGAATTTATTAGTTTAATTTTTAAGAAATTTTTATTTCAAAGACATAGAAGTTTCGTGATTTGATGTTTAAGCGATCTTTATACAATTCTTTTTCAATTTTTTCCCATTCTTTCGAATTGTCACCGAAAGCCCCTGCTAAATCCATAATTTTATGTTTTTCTTCTCTAATTTCTTCATCATTAAGTAAGCGTTGAATTAGATCAGGAAAAGTTTCATTTTTTCGTATTTTTGATTTTAATTTGGAATAGATTTCTTCTGGTAGAGATATAGTTTTATATTTCATATAAAGAATGTAGAAAATTTATCTATAAGAACCTATTTAATACTTAATTTATGATGTTTTCTCTTAGTTATTGCTAAATAATTATTGATTCTAGGAATTTCGACAGTACTCCTTAATTTTATCCATTCCTTGCTTTAAAATCTCTTTTTCTTTGATGGAAAGTGGTGAATCATCTAATTTTATACTAAGTAAACTTTCCAAATATTGAAGATTTTCTATTTTTTTTATCGGATTTCCCGTAAGATCCAAATACTTTAGTTTTGAAAGATTTTGGAGCGGTGGAATTTCTTTGATTTCATTTTTACTAATATTTAATGATTCGAGCTCCCTTAAATTTGTGAAATATTCTAAAGATTCAATCTCATTATATGAAAAATCGATAGATTTCAAACCAAGAATTTTCGGAAGAAGTGCCAAACCTGCAGAATTCAATTGATTATCGCTTAAATTCAATACTTGAAGATTATTACATCCATCTAAAATACGCAGTTTCCGGATTTTGTTGGTTTGAAGCTGAAGCTTGTACAAATTCTGAAATTTTTGTAAACTCCTCGGAATAGAAGCAAGTCCCGTTGAAATCATTTGAATCTCAACTACATGTCCATTTTCGGTATTAAAATTAAAACCAAAAACATCACTTATTAAATCCATTAATCCCTTAATCAATCGACGCTCTTCTGCATCGGAAATCCCTTTTAGTTTTTCTCGCGGATCATAAAATCCCATTCTCAAACCATCCTAATGTTACATTAAAGGGATAATATTTTAAGGTTTATTTCAAAGATGTATATTTAGTGTTATAGATGAAAACCTTCGAAATTATAGAAAAACTTGTTAAAAGTAAAATTACAGCAACCTTAGGTCCCGCTTCCAGCTCCGAAGAAATGCTAAAAAAACTAAGAGATCAAGGCGTCGATGTACTTCGTATTAACATGTCGCACGCTTCCAAAGAAGGAAAAGAAGTCAAACAACTTTTTAAGCGGATAAGGAAAGTTACTCCCGAACTGGCAATTTTGATGGACATCCAAGGACCAAAAATCCGTATAGGCGAAATGGAAAGTGAAGTAATATTAAAGCACGGAGATACTTTCAAATTATTCGAAAAATCCATTGTAGGGAATAAAGAACAAGCGTGCATCTCGTACAAGGGTTTTCTAAAAGATATTCAAATTGGAAATTCCATCTTTATCAACGACGGGCTCGTCCGATTAAAAGTGATTTCTAAAAACATGGAAGATGGTTACCTTCAAACTAAAATTATTGCGGGGGGCCCAATATCTTCTCGGAAAGGCGTAAATATCCCGTCGGGATCTTTAAGTGCCAAAAACCCGACAGAAAAAGACATGCATGACCTAAAACTTATCTGTGCTTTAAAACCTGAATATTTAGCTGCATCTTTCATTGCAAACGCCTATGAAGTGAAAACTATTCGCGCCATCCTTGATAATGCAGGCGCATCAAGTGTTAAAATAATTTCCAAAATTGAACGACCCATAGCCCTTGATAATTTTGATGAAATACTTGCTGTATCCAATGGAATAATGGTGGCTCGCGGAGATCTCGGTGTTGAAATTCCTGCCGAAGAAGTTCCGATAAGACAAAAAGAAATGATAATGAAATGCAATCGCGCAAGCAAACCAGTTATCGTAGCCACACAAATGCTGGAATCTATGACCAACAACCCTGTTCCCACACGTGCAGAAGTAAATGATGTTTTTAATGCAGTGTACGATCGCAGCGACGCGGTTATGCTATCGGGGGAAACATCTGTTGGAAAATTCCCGCTTGAAGCTGTAAATTATATGAACAAAATCATCAGCAAAGCTGAAAAATATATACCTTTAATTAATCCAAATGCGGTTGATTCCAAAGAACCCGAAATGTATGAGGC
The DNA here is from genome assembly GCA_030613185.1 of Promethearchaeum sp. Taxonomy (GTDB): domain Archaea; phylum Asgardarchaeota; class Lokiarchaeia; order Sigyniarchaeales; family Promethearchaeaceae; genus Promethearchaeum. Next base: position 6,579 of record JAUWMK010000065.1, on the reverse strand, counting down.
TGTGGGCCATGCCGTTTACCTTCTTGCCGAAAATTTTAAGGACATGAATTACAGGGGCAAAATTGTTATGTTCACCCGTGGAGGAAAATCCGCTCGAAAAGCAGCAAAATACCGTCCCGTATTTCCTATTCTCGCCATAACTAATAAGGAAATCACTGCTCGACAGCTTAATTTGATTTGGGGGGTTCAACCGTATCTAATTAAAGACTTAAAATTCGATGAATGGTGCAGTGAAGAAATTATGCAAAAGGGTATTAAAGCACTCGTCGAATACGGAATTCTCGAATTAAGAGAACATGTAATTTGCACCATCCCATCCAGAATTTCTCCGGGCCGATGCTCGGTTATGGGGCTTTATTACGTTGAAGATATTTTGCGGGATATAAAAATTGAAAGCCAAGAATACATCCCCGATTTTAAGTAGTTGGAAATCGAAAAAAATAAAGTTTTTTATAAGATAAATATATCTTTACTTAATTTAATGCAAAATTTACTAAGTGAAAAAAAATGCCAGTAGAAAAAAAATGTGCAGCATGCGGTGGAACTGAATTCAGGGCAGTACAAGACGAATGGATGAAGAGGACCTTCACATTCGTTGAAAACGGACAACTTAGCATGTGTAATGGTTGCGGGGCAAAATTCCTTGTTTGTCCTAAATGTGGTGGCTTATTAACAAGAGTACATCCTGCTCTTGAGAAGTGGGAAGTCGATGATACATGCAAAAATTGTGGATACGAAGATAAAAATATTAAAGCTTGGGACGGCGTTGGTACCCGGTAATATTGCTTAATTTTATAAAGATCAAGCAAAATTAAGAGATTTAATTTTTTTATTAATCTTTCCATAACGATTTTTATCACTTTTAACAAATTATAATCCTCGGGTAATTTTCTGGGTGAATCTAAATAAACCCGGGGTTAGGCCTCTTTTTAGTGCTGTATCATAAATCATAAGTTGTAAAATGATTATTTCAGCAATGGGGGCCAAGAAATGATTCCCAATATCTAGTGAATATATAACGATTTTGGGATTGGTGCGAATTTCCTCATCGATCAACTCTAATTTTTGAGTGGTTACGTAGAATAAGGCTCCAAAACTCCATTTTTCGATGAGATTTTTAATGAAGCGATTGTCTAACACATTGTCTCTGTCGGATGAAGATATTATTATTAATTTAGAGCTTTCGGTCAAACATTCAATTCCTCCGTGTCTAAAAGTGGAAATTGATGAGGCTTCCGAATTAATTTTGACAATTTCTTTGAAATTTAACGCTGCCTGATTTGCTGTCGATAATGATGGCCCTCTCGCTAAAATCTGGATGAAATTGTAATCTTTTCCAAATATCTTATTAACTCCTTGAACTGGTTGTATGATTTTCTCTATAAATTGATTAGTTTGATCAGATTGATTTGATTGAAATAAATTGGATATGAAATCTATTAATTCGTCAATTTCCTTAAATTCACTCATAAGGGGTAAATTTTGAGTCATAATGGCTCTTGCTAAAAAATAGAGAATTAAAATGGAACAAACGTACGTTTTTGATGTTACCGTTTCTTCTTTCCCTGCGTTAAGATAGAGTTGCACATCAGAATGATTGGCTAAATAACTTTTGGGCGTATTTGTGATTCCAATAGTTATAGGTTTTAACCTTAACGAATTTAATTTTTGAAGTAATTCTATTATCTCGCCAGATTCACCTGATTGAGATATTAAAATAATGCATGTGTTTTCAAAAGCTATATCATTATCCTCTGGGAAGCCATGAAGCAGAAATTCCCCTGCTTCTAGCATTTCCACATCAAAACCTTTTTGTTTTAACATATAAAGAGGAATATAACTGCTGAAATAGCTCGACCCAATTCCGGTAAAAATAAGCCTTGAAATTTTTCCATCCAAGATCAAATTTTTAATTGGTTTAAAACCGTTTTCAATATTATCTGATATATAATCAAGAGTCCGTTTTAATGCCAACCCTTGAGACATGATTTCTTCTAAAAATACATTCATATTTTTCTCTAAAACTCCTTTTAATCGAAGGATTCATAGTAATTTGAAAAAAAAAAAATGGGTAAAAAAAAACCTACTTTTTGGAAATCCAAAAGGGTGACATACTGTTATTCATTTAACTTCACTTTTTCAGCACGCCCAAGTTGACTGAAGGATTTTGGCAAAAAGAAAGCCAAAATAATTGCAACTAAACAAGAAGCTGCCACTATGTAAGGAATGAGATGAACACCAAAGAATTCTTCACTTGGGCGGGATATATTACGAATATTCAACCAAATGAGGCTGGTGCTGATTGCAGCAACAACTGCAGTAAATAATCCTTGCATCGCAAAGTACATTGAAGGGTGGCTTTTCCCTGTTGCCGCTAATTCATCTGCGGCCATCTGTGAAGGTATAGTATATGGAGCAGAGAAAAATGCACCGATACCATAACTACCGATTGTTCCGCCGGTGATTCCAATCACCAATCGGATCCAGACACTTGGAATCCATTCAACATATGCAATTGCGAACGAAATCATGGCTAAAGCAAAGGCAAAGAGAGCTGTCTGGAAAGCGAAACGGAAGCCTTTCTTTTTCATTACTTTCCTATAAATAAGTAATGTTATAGGAACTGGGGCAAAGGCTGAAGTATTTAGAACTGCAATTTGCCATCCCTCGAATCCCATTGCTCCCGATGCAAGAACACTTTGTCCAACTAAAAATAGCTGAAGTCCAAAAAAGAACGCTGCCATCACCGAAAGCCAGATCATAAATCCTTTGTTCTTGGTTGTGAGTTTGATACTTTCCAAAAAACCGACATCTTCCTCTTCCGGAGCAGAATCTGAAGTTCTTTCAGTTTTCTGTTTTGTTTTGGCAACATCTTCGGGTAAAGATGATTTTTCCTTGATCATAACGATTGCAATTAACATTGTAAGCATCAGTGGGAGCGCGCTCAAACCGATGATGCGTATATTGATCTTTGCCCCGACAATGAGAGGGATAACCGCATAACCAATACTGTAATGAATCGTATCAAAAAAAGCTTTCCAGTTCGATAAATTAATCCTATCTTCTGACGATTCAGTGATTTCGGAATAAGTGCCATAGTATGTAACAAATGTCAAGGTGTATGCAGTAAAAAAAACGGTTAGCAATACTCCGAGGTAGATGGTATTCTGCATACTAAATTCATCATTGGAAGGTGGAAAACAGAATAAAACGTAGGAAAGAACCATTGGGACGAAACCTACCAATATTGCGGGTCTTCTTTTTCCCCATTTCGTCTTTAGGGTGTCGGTCCACGCAGCGAGGGGAACATCCATAATTCCATCCATAATTTTAGCAATAAAAACCATTATGCTGAAAACAGCTGTGACAACTAATATTTTGTTCGAGTAAGTCCAGTACTCCACTCCAATACCAAATCCACTAGTATCTAAGGCATTAATCAAATAAGTACCGAGTATAAGTCCCAGAAAACTCGGTCCAAAGCCTGCAAAAGCATACAAGGGAAGTTGTTTTTTCGTTAATTTCTTCATTTTATATTTACTCTCCATTTTTAAGTTCATTAAAAAATTTATTTCTGTTTAAAAAAATCGATAACCTGATCGGCATAGGAATAATTGGCCACTTCAATCCTCTTAATCATTGTCATTATCCGAATCATTTTTTTGATTTTTTTACATTCTTTGATTACCATTTTTGGATTGACTTCCTTTGGTTTTTCACCAGCAATGCTGATAAAATTTTCATAAAATATTTTTTGAGTGATTTCTGGTCTCAAATTTAGCGCATCTAACTGAAAATCTTCCGTACCAATCAAAAAATTACCGTCAGCCTTGATGGTGAATTGTCCTTCTTTTGTTAGAAAAGTACGAACAATATCAGATCGATTCAAACTTTCTTTTCTGTTTATTTCAGATTCATTTGCTATCACACATCTGGCCCCGATATCGGTGCCGTAAAGGATACGTGATTGGTATTTTTCAAAGAATTGAACAGCCTTTTCCTTATTTTTTGAAAGGTTAATATACATTTCGATACCTGGAGTTAAATCGATGTAAACATTCCGAAATTCATCCAGAATCTTGGATAATCGCTCAAGTTGTGCAGACATAAAGAAAAAATGAGCGAAGATGATTTTTAAATTGGGATGTCTTTTCAATACCGTGAAGACTTGTGTATATTGCACTTCGTTATTGATTGTTTCTTCTCCATAGTACCACCCTTGACTTTTCGCCCAAGATGGAATTTTGGATTTATCCCAAAATTCTTCTGGATCATTGACATGCCATAAGATCGGCAGACCAATTTCTTCTGCATAATTCCAAAAAGGTTCCCATGCGGGCAAATCAAAATCAGGAATTGGCACCATTCGCCTCACATCCGGTTTTCCTTCAACCATTTTGATTCCGTCACATCCGCAATGCAGCATTCTTTTCACATATTTGACAAAATGTTTACCAACAGACTTGTTGTGCATAAAATACTGTGAAACATCAAGGCTTCCAAACACATAGATCTTTGTGGGATTTAGGTATTTCACCATCAAAGCATCCGGAACGGATGAAATGCGGTGTTCATCAGGAACAATCACCAAATTGGCTATATCGGTTTTTGTATATTCCATAATGTCAAACAATTCTTGCGGTTTAACAGGTAAAGAATAGTGTATATGGCAATCAAGAATTCTGTTTTCTCTCTTCAAATATATCCCTACTAAAACATTTTCTTTGTCCTTATAAAAATCTTTAGAAAATAAATAACAATCAGCAAATAGAGAATCATTTTTAGGAGTAATTTATCAAAAAAGCAAGATTTAGAATAAAAATGAATGCAATTTCTCGAAAATCAGAATTGGGAATAATTAAGGAATTGGGTTAGTATTGGAAATTTTGAGCTAAATTTGCGAATTTTATCCATTAAGATAATTGTTCCAGCGGGTTTCATTAAGGAATAGGCCGCTCCTGCAGTTGCTAAGGCTGCGGCTTGGACTAAGGATTTTCCATCCATCACTTCAGCTAAAAATATGCTATCGAAAGTATCACCAGATCCTACGGGATTTTTAACCTCTACTTTTAATGCAGGGATATCTACAGAAGACACAACTTTGGCTGGGTTCGTTCTTGAAAGTTGTATTATCCGACACCCTTTATTCCCGCGATGTACAATGATGTTTTTAACACCCATATTAATAATATCATGTATTGCTTCTTCTAATAATTCAGTATTTGTCAATTGCATGAATTCAAATTCGTTTCCAAATATATATTTCACGTATTTTAAAGTATCAATCACAGCCGAACGTCTTTTTTCCATATTTTGTTGAAATGAAAAATCTTGTTTGTGTAAATTCCAATAAGGATCAAACCCTAAGTCTATGGAGACATCCACTCCTAATTCTACCGCTTTTTTTATGAAAAGTTCAGATTTTAGCAATAATTTTTCAGCAAACCAGATTCCGCGAAAAGCAAGATGATGTAAATCTGCAAAGACTTCTTCGGGAATATCCAGAACCGTAAAATTCTTTAAACCCCCTAAAAATGTAAGAAAATGTCTTTGACCATCATTATATGAGAGAGCCATTGTTACTTGGGTTTTTTCATTAAAATCTATTTTAAATATTGGGATGACTCCATATTTTTTGATTTCTGAGATTAAAAAATCACTATAAGGCAATTTCCCGACACGTGACACTAAAGAAACTTCAGCCACTGGCATAATAGACTTTAACACACAAGAAAAATTGCCTGCACAACCTCCTTTCTGAAAAGTGACGGAATCTATAAAAGTTTCTCCATCCGACAAGATTTTATTTTTTGCAATCGGAAAGATGGACGGAATAATATCTAAAACAACATCACCTATACAAACTATTTTTTTCTGTAACATCTATTTCTCCAATAAATAGATCATTTCCGAAACTTAAAATACTTCATGAGATTAACCTTTGATTGCACAAATTTTTTTCTCTTTTCGGTCTTAGATCCAAGATTATGACCAATCATCCAGGTTGTGTATTCTATTACATTCCGGAGAAAATATATTCCAAATAATATACTAACCATAAGAATTAAATTCCCACTGAAGTTCGGAGCTATAATTGAATCTATAATAGTGCCAATCCGGACCGGAATAATAACTCAAGTATAAGTAACAGCGATGATTCCAATGATATTTTAGAAAAATAGGATTTTATGTCTAAAAATATGTTTGAAAAACCACCGAACATATTCCCTACTTGAGATTTCATCAACACTCATAAATTTTTTACCTCACTCTGCATTGAAAAAAAGCGCGCTTGATTAATAAACATAGGAACAAAAAAATATCCTTAATTTCTAAGTTGATATTCAAAAAGGGAATTAATAAAAGAAAGATGAAAAAAAATTGGAATAATTAAAATAATGAATTAATCCTGAGATGGCTATTCTTCTTTAGGAATCATTTTTTTCATGAACTTCAAAACACATCTTCTTTTTGTCGAATCAAAAGATTCAAAACTAGGCTTAGCTTCTTATAATATATGTCACTTTCAGCCATAGAAAAAAACATCTCTACCCATTACATCCCTTATCCCACAGAATT
>JAUWMK010000428.1 GCA_030613185.1 Promethearchaeum sp. | reverse complement strand
TTATATTCGAATTTCAAAGCTATCTTTTTATCTTTAAAATCAATAACCCCATCTCCTGAATCTGAAGGAAATCCAGTTTTTCCACGGGGCAATATTGACATTGTATCATATTGAGTGCAAGTTTTATTTTCAAAATCTAACCATGCAACTGCAATCAAACCTATATACCCAAGATCACTAATAGTAAAAGTGATTCCATATTTTTTTGTAGGATCCAATATTGCGAAATAATCCCATTCCTTAATCCGATGCCAACCTGCTTTAATTTTACTTCTATCATAGTGCCATAATAACTTTGTTGCATATCCCTGTTCAACTAAATGTCCTTTGTCATCTAATAATTCAATAGGTTTAGTAATTCGATTTTGAATTTTATTTTGAATTCCCATAGAATAAATCGTGCATTCGCTAAATTTAAGTGTTTTTTTTTAATTTTCTATAAAATTCTATCACAATTATGGTTTAAAGAAGGTGTTTTACTTTATATTAATTCTCTTAGATAAATTTTGGTTCCTCTACATGGATTCTTTAAATTGTTTAAAATCAAAGTTTAATGTAATGGAAATTAATCCAAATTTTGTAGAAACCACAATTAAAGAATTCAAGACAAGAATAAATTGGCGCCAAACGACAAATTATGCAGCAGCGGTGAAAGATTCTAACCCATTTTTCTTAAATGATGACCGAAAAGAAGGAATAGTTGCACATCCAATGTTTCCAGTGGCAGTAACTTGGCCAATAATTGAAAATTTATCTGAATATATTCAAAATAGTGATTTCCCACAAAATGTTCTTTCAACAGGAGTGCATTATAGCGAACATTTAATCATCCATAGATTAATCAAACCAAGGGACAAATTATTTATCACAGGAAAAATTGCAGCAATAATACCTCATCGCGCGGGAACTCACCTCATTGGTCAATTTAATGCAATAGACAGAAAAGGAAACCCTGTATTTACCGAATATATAGGAACCATGCTTCGTGGTGTAAAGTGCATTGGAGAAGGAAAAGGAAGAGACAATATTCCACAGATTCCTGAAATAGATAAAAATAGTACAGATGAAAAGATGCTTTGGGCTCATTCAGAGAATATTGATTTAGTTCAGTCCTTCATTTATGATGGTTGCACATATATTGTTTTTCCGATACATACTTCAAAAAAATTTGCAAAACAACTCCTACTTCCCGATATAATTCTTCAAGGAACCGCGACTTTAGCTTTTGCAGTAAGCGCGATTATCAATAGAGAAACAAGAGGCAATCCAAATTTTGTAAAAGAGATCTATGCTAAATTCACCGGAATGGTTTTTCCAGGCACTACAATCCAGATTAACCTTAAACAACGCCAGATTGCCGCTAAAGAAGTATCTCTTTTCTTTGAGGTGTTAAATCATGAAGGAAAACGAGCAATCTCCCATGGATATATTAAAACTGTTCAATAAAATCACAATTATTAGAATAAATTTTTTGGATAATAACATTCGAAATAATATGTTAATTTGGAATGTTAAATGCAAAACGTTTATATTCTTATATTGATATTTTATATTTAATTTACTTTATTTTTTTTTATAAAGTAGGTGAACAATTAATGGATGTAAATTATAGAACTTACGAACCTAATAAAGGATTAGAAGAATTTCAAGCCATGATTTTCAATCAAGCTAATAATCGCAATGTGACAGCGAAAGAAATTCAAGAAAGATTTGAAAATGAAAAAATTGATCCAAAAACAGTTCGATATGCATTTAGTAATGACGATAAGCCATTGGCTTATGTTCAAGCGCGAGATTATCCAGGTATTGGAGAAACTCATGTAGGGTACCCATGGACTATGCCTGAATGCCCTCTTGAAGTTAAGAATATAATATATGATGATCTTCTTGCCTATATTAAAACTCGAAATACTGGTCTTAAAATAAAGATGAATGTACAGGCTGATAGAGTTCATTTTGCTAAAAAAAGAGGATTTAAAGAAGAACTCCACTTTATTCGATATAAAATTGAATTTGATTTGTTGAAAAACTATAATAAATCAGATTCAAAATATACTGTGCGAAAAGCCGCAGAAGAAGATCTAGATTTAATTAAAAACGGTTATTTAGAACTTTATAAAATTACAAACCCAACTGAAATTGAAAGGATTGGAAATTATACACAAGATCGGTTCAATGAGGAACATTTAATAGTTGCAATTCATGAGAATGTCGTAGTTGGCGCTTCTGCACCATTTATAAAGGGAGCTGCCCCTAATCCTGATAATGAAGCCTATTTAATACCGCGATTCTTCTATACAAAAAAAGGTCATGAAGATTGTCTCCCTCAATTTTTTAAAACGAGTATGGAACTGAGCTTGGAGGCAAATTGGGATAAAAATTCAATTTTAATCACATTTTCAGATGAGAATCCAGATGAAATTAAAAATTTGGATCAAATTTCATCTGAAAAAACAATCACGGGAATAAAATTAGCCCTCGATCTTTAGCCTGAAGGTTAATATTCCCTTTTTTTTTTATTTAGTTTAATTACGATAATAATTGGTGACATTTAGGATGAAAAAACAAGCAGAAAGTTTGGAGAGAATGCAAAAAGATAATCTTACCAATATATCTAGTCAAAATCAAATTGACAGTTATTTTAGTTTCTCAAATCCTAATTGGAAAAAACAACATCACCAATTCTTATCAATAGAAATTTTTAACTACCTAATAATAATATTTGGGCTCATCATATTTCCAATAACGAATATCATGAAGTTTTCTTTAGTAAGCGTTTTTACAGGGATATTAATAATAAGTATCGTTCTTTTTAGATATAAAAAAGCTTCGCATCGTTTTTTAAGCTATTTAATAGATATCTTTGAGTGATTATTATATTATTTATTCCAATTTACGGCAATTTTTCTTTTGTATCTAATATTGAATTTATTGATGTTGTAATTGTTGTATTCCAAGTTATTACAATAAGCGTTGATATAATTTTCTTACTAAATTATATCACTATTGAAAATGCCAGACAGCGATTTATGAGTCCATTGGTTCGTATCAATAAATTGTACAATCAATACCATATGGGCGATGATAATTGGGAGGAAATGTAATTTTTTTTTTTTTTTCATAACATTTTTTCTTGACTTGTTGACAGAATTGTAGATCATAAAATCTTTAAATTTTCAACCAATTTTTCTATATTTCCCGAATTTTCATCCCGAATATTCCATTTTCTTCTAATTATTGCCTGTATTGCTTG
>JAUWMK010000392.1 GCA_030613185.1 Promethearchaeum sp. | reverse complement strand
TTATATTCTAGTTCAATTAAAAATTCAATTCCTTTGTAAAACCATTTGAAAGACAGGGGAATATCAATATCATTTTCAAAGATTATATTTATAAAATCTTGAAGATGGCAAAATTTACCCTCAAAATTGAGAATTTTTCCTCTTTGAGAAATTTCTTCAGGAATTTTTTTTCTCTTTCCAGATTTTGCATAATAAATTCTATTTTCATCAAAAATCCTTAAATTTCTATCTGAAGCTGTCAATGATTGGGCAATTAATAATTGGCTTTGAAGTATTGAACTTTTTCCACTACTATTTATGCCACAAAAAACAGTTATCGGATTAAATTCAATCAAATCTTTATTATTCAAGGATTTAAAATTATTTATTGAGAAAATCACTTTTTTTTCATCTTTTCTCATATCAATTTTAAATTATTTTTTATCAATATAAAATTTCTGTTCTAATTCCCCCATATAAGGGGAATTAGACAATATCAATCGATTAAACTAAAACTAGGCTTAGATATCTTAAATATCCCAAAAGAAAAGCACTAACAAGAAATGCCCAAGGAACTTGGAGAGTTTCCAGCCAAAGAAGAAGAAAAAGAAGAGTCATCGTTTGAACCTCTATCTATTGAGGATAAAACCAGTATATCATTATTGATCGCATTATACGTAGAAAAAGCTTATACTCCTTCTAGCAAAATGAATAAATTAAAAATTGGAAGAATAATAGAAAAACGGTCTTTAGGGATAACAAATCTTGAAAATATCTTGGAAAACATTCAAAAAGCTAATATTATTCTTAAAATTACGCCAAAGATGGTAAACTTTGATAAAAAAATAGTTTCAATGTTATCAATAAATAAATTTAATAAAAAAGTTACTACAATGATGGTTAGAAAAGGAAATCACTCAGGAATAAATTCCTTTTTTGCAGGCAGTTTTTAGTATTTTTTAAGTTATTTCTAAATAGTTTCCTTGGAATTTCCTTTAGTTTTTTGCTCATATTTCTCAACATAGTACTTCAACAAAATGAACGTGAGTATCCCGTCAACTACAATTCCTAAACTAAAGAGAATAGCAATGGAATCCAGAGTTGGAATGAAAATATTCAGTTGAAAGAGCACAAAAGCCGTTCCATAGACCACAACGTTTGTAATTATTGTTTGGATGGCTAATGATTCGGTTTTCCCGATAGCATAGAAAAGAGCATCGGCAACGGTATTGTATACAAACGAAATATAAGCGGGCAGTAATATTAGCACTAATCGGAACACATATTGCGCATTATCCACATTTAATACGGTGCTAAAAAACCAAGTCCATCCTGGCATAGTTATCCCCCAGAGAAGAATAATTCCCGTAGAAACCAAATAATAAGGTTTCAATATTCCTTTTAATTTATCTGGTCTTGTAGTTGCAATGGTTTGTTTAATTACATCCGTGAGTGGATAGACAGGTAGTAACAGCCATGCCCAAATAAAATTATTAGCGATCCAGTATGTGCCTTGTTCCGCAAGCACATTCATCATCCGAATAATAAAAATCATATAGAAGAGATTTCGAATAAAAGAATCAACAGCGGAGAACCCGCCCACTTTTCCCCATTCTTTGAACCATTTATAATTCGTTTTTTCACGCAATTCTTTCATTTTAATATCAAATTCATTTATAGTGGATTTAAGTGCAATTATGACTAAAACGAAAAATGTGATAATGTTTGAGAAAGCAACCCCATTCACACCCAAATTTAATGATACAGGTAAACTGCTGACAAAGAGTGTATCTAATAGCACAAAAAAGACCAATTGAACCCCTAATAATAGATAAATTATTTTTCGTTTATTATAAATTATAAACAATATAAACATAAATTTAAAGATACTTCTAAAGAGCAAAGCAATGAGTTCCAAGCGGATATATTCAATAGTCGCAGTAGTAAGCAACGGATCTTGAGCCATAATCTCAACAAAAAATTTTGCAAATATTCCAACTATGATTAAAATAATCATATGAATACACACCGTAAAGATTAATCCAGATTTTACCTTGTTAATTGTTTCTTGCCGATTCTGGGCGGTTTTTCCAATTATATAGAAAAGTGGCAAAATAAGACCTTCTTGGATAACTTCCAAAATTAAGCTAATCCAAACCAGTTGAGAAGCAATATTAACTCCCCATGCATTGGGAAGGCCCCCTAAGAAATAGATTCGTAAAGTTAAATATATAGTAGGGAATAAATTCGTTAAAAGAACTGAAAGATATAACTTCCAGGGCAAATCTTTCACAGATGATAATAATTGTGATTTTTCTATCAAGTTTTTATTTTCCATAGTAATTCATCTCACTTTTTTATTTGTTGTTTAAATTAAAAAAAGATTGGATTGCTCCAATCATGATGGAAATTGAAAATTTATTCTACTTTAGTGATTTTCTTAGATATTCATTTTTCTTTCAATTATTTCGATTTTTTATGTTCTGAATGATTGGGATTCAATTGATTTGCTCGATTATCCCGACCTGCCTTTTCCGCATTATTATTTGGATTGAAGCTATCAGATCGATCATCATTTGAACTACTTTTTCTTTTTGACATTTCCTTTTTCACCTCCTTCAGAGTTAGTTAAAAAGTTTCAATCAACTCATATCACTGCCAAATCTCAGAATTATTTTATTTCAATAGGTGTTTTTTAAGATCTCATTTCTCTTCGATTGATTAAATAGTTTCTTGATATTTAGTATTGATTTCAAACTTTTTTCTCCAGCGTAAGAAGGCATGTAAATTTTCAGGATTGGCTTTATTGTCAGAATAAAGCAAGATTTTTAATATATCTACTATAATATTCTCTTTTTCTATTCTCATGATATACACCTTGATGTACTGGTTATTACCTTTGAGATTAAGTCTATCATGATTTACCATAAGTTTCTAATTAAAATCAGAAACTGACCTAACCTAACCACTATGTAAATTGGAGATTTAAAAATTTTGTGGAAATATAGCATTTTCAAAAGCTACATGATGGGTGATACAAATGAATGAGTTAATCCTTAATGGAATAATTTGTTGGGGATTAAACCAATCTTTTTAATTAAAATTTTAATTGCAAATAGTTTTCACGTAATCAATTTCTTTGCTGTGATAAATTTCCCAATTCCCTTGACGATATTTAATACTGAAAATAGTAATACAACAATACAGAGATCTGGGATCCAATTAAAGAAAAATATCGCTGGAAATCCACCTAACATCGGGATAATAAAGGGAAATGCTCCCAGAAGTATTCCATTTAATAAACTTAATGATGATTTGAAGTATAGTTTTTTCTTTGGTGCTTTGTTATCGGTTTTATTGATTAATTTCTGAAACCGTTTTTCTATTTTGAAGAAACTTAGAATTTCCAAGCCTAATAAGATGATAATTGCAAAATCCATGATAATATATAAAGTTCGTAAATCTAAGGGTCCTTTGACAGTGGATTCTTCTATTAAAATTCGATATAGGTTAAATGCTAAGTTTTCTAAATTACCAGATGCAAAAAATTGATTTGATTGACAAAGGATTATGAAGCCCAATCCATTTTGCGGAGAAATTAACATATAGGCACTATATGATTCAGTTTGTCCTGCATGGAATAATGCAGAAATTCCATCTATGGTTGAATTATCCCATCCCATTGCATATTCCGTATCACTGGGAGTGACGGGAGGTTCATGTAAGCTTTGAACATTAATAGGAAGAAGAATTGAGTTATTAACTGCTAATCCGTTGGAAATATGCCATTTTAAATAAATGCTCATATCTGTAACTGTACTGAAAATAAATCCCGATGGAGCATAGGCAGAAATGATTTCTAAATCCGCTTTTACTGGAATTCCATAATAGATACGATAACCCGGAGAATAACCATAATTTTCTGCAGTTTTTTGATCGAAGAAAGTATGATTCATACCTAGGGGAGTACAGATCGTTGTTTGTATAAATTCCGCGAATGTTTGCCCAGATACATGTTCAATTATTGAACCTAAGAGTTGGTAATTAGTATTTGAATACTCGAATCTAGAACCGGGTGGATTGGGGAATTGCATCGAAGATATATGATTCCATGTTTTATCTATATTATTAACTTCTTTTGGAGCATTTATTAGATTTGGCGAGG
>JAUWMK010000407.1 GCA_030613185.1 Promethearchaeum sp. | reverse complement strand
TTGAGCATAGGAATGATATATATGCTTTCAAAAACAAAGTATGGGATATCAATTACAACTTTGCTCTTATCAGGAATTGCTGTTTCATTTGTATTTTCAGCTTTGATTAGTTTAGTTCTTTTTTTATCTGTCGAAAAATCGCATATGATTCTATCAATTCTAATGGGAAAATTCTGGGGATCTTCATGGGATGAACTTCAAATTATAATTATAATTGCCCTAATACCTTTAACCATTTTATATTTTTATGCAATGGACTTGAATCTCATGTTATTAGGGGATACAAATGCACAATCAATGGGAGTGAATATTAAAACTACTAAAATCATTATTCTTGTATGTATGACATTAATTACTGCAACTGCTGTATCTTTTTGTGGAATTATCGGGTTTGTAGGATTAATAATTCCGAATTCTATGAGATTACTTGTTGGAAATGATCATAAAAAATTAATTCCGTATTCGGCTGCGGCAGGTGCATTATTGTTAATTTGGGCAGATACAGTTGCCCGAACAATCATTGCTCCAATGGAAATCCCTGTTGGTATTTTTACATCTCTTCTTGGGGGACCATTCTTTATATTCTTAATACTCAAGAAAAAACGAATGGGAATAATTGAATAACTATAGAATTATGGAGTTTATTAATAAAACTGAATTAAAATGAAAATTTGTAGCAATAATTTACGTTTCAGTTATGGGACGAATGAAGTAATTAAAAATTTATCAATAGATTTTAATGAAGGAAAACTTTACGGGATTTTAGGACCAAATGGAAGTGGAAAAACCACTTTTATTAAGTTACTTGCTGGAATAATTGAACCTCAATTCGGTAATACCGAAATAGATAATAAAAATATAAAGAATTTTAAATCTAAAGAATTAGCCAAGAAAATGGCATTAGTTACACAAATTTATTCTGGTGAATTTGATTTTAAAGTTAGGAATCTTATACTTATGGGAAGATATGCTCATATTGATCGATTATCTCGAGCATCTCATGAAGATAAAGAAATAGTAAACAAAATTATTAATGAGTTAGGTTTAAATGAATTAGCTCTAAGAAATTTTTCTGAATTAAGTGGTGGAGAACAACAAAAAGTAATGATCGCAAGAGCCCTGGCCCAACAAGGAAAGATTCTAATTCTTGATGAACCAACAGCACATTTAGACATAAAATATCAAATAGAATTAATGAATACATTCAAACAATTTTCGAAGGATGGCATAACAGTAATTGCAGTTCTTCATGATATAAATTTGGCTGCCATGTTTTGTGATGAACTTATTTTAATCAATGATGGCTCAATTCATGCATCTGGTTCTGTTGAAAATATACTTACTTCAAAAAATATAAAGTCCGTTTTTCATGTTAATGTAATTGTAAAGAAAAATGATATAACCGATTCATTATATGTAGTTCCATTACATTCAGTTGCTAATAATAATGTTTCTATTCTAGATAATCATTCCGCAACACATTTTCATCTAATGGTGGGTGGAGGGTTTGGAAAAAAAGTAATGTATAATATGAAGAATTTGGAAGTTTCGGTAGGTGTTGTAAATGTTCTTGATGAAGATTATAATGTGGCTATGGAATTAGGATTTGATATAATATCTGAAGCCCCATTTTCTCCAATTTCATTAAAAAATGAAAATTTATTAAAAAAAATATTAAATAAAACTGATATTATCATCCTGTGCAATATTCCATTTGGAAATGGAAACCTGAAAAATCTAGAAATTTTGAATGATTTTAATAAGAAAATAATTATTATAGATGAGAATCCGATAGAAGATCGTGATTTTACAAAAGGTTTTGCAACAGATCTTTATAATAAAATAAAAAATAAACCTAAAACTTATGTTATTTCCGATTTAAAAGAATTACATCCACTTATTGAACATCATATTAAAAACTTGAATGAAAATAATTAATATAAATTATGTGTAAATTATGAATGAATTAATAAAAAAAATATTAAAAAATAAGAAGATTCCTGAAAGATCTTCTCATGGTGGTGAGATATACAATTTTAATAAAGAAATTATTGACAATATCGTTGATTTTAGTATCAATATTAATGTTCTAGCAAATTCGATGTTGGTTTACAATGATTTTAAAAATTCCTTTAAACTAATTGGTCATTATCCTGATTCAAGTTCTAATGATCTTATTAATTCATTGATCATATATCTGTCTAAAATATCATCACAAACAATTTCTAAAGAAAATATTGTTGTTGGATCAGGTGCTATGGATATAATTTCTACGTTTTTTGATCTTGTAATTAATCCAGATGATGAAGTAATTATTACAGAACCCACATTTTCTGAATATAGGTGGTGTATAGAAAGAAATTCAGGTAAAATTATTGAAGTATTGAGAAAACCAGAAAATAATTTCAGAATAAATCCAAAAACGATATTAGATTTATTAACAGAAAAAACTCAAGTAGTTGTTATTTGTAATCCTAATAATCCAAATGGGCTTCTTGAAGATAAAAATGACATGATACAATTAATACAGCAGTTGAACGAAAAAAATATTTTACTGTTTTTGGATTCATCTTTTATTGATTTTACTGATGATGATGGTTTTTATGAGCATGAAATACATAATTATCCGAATTTATTCATATGTAGAAATTTTACAAAATTTTTCGGGATTCCTGGATTGCGGGTTGGATACGCAGTTTCATCTCCTGATATAATTAGATATTTTAAAAAATATCAGAAACCTTGGTCTGTTAATTGCGTTGGACAAACTTTTGCAGACTTTTTATTAAAAATTCCGAATTTTAAGGAAACAACTCTTCAATATTATAAAAATGAATACAAGTTTTTTAAAGAAAAGCTATCCATAATTAATGGTTTGAAAATTTATCCAAGTAATACTAATTTTATTTTGATAAATACCGAAGAAACCGGATTAACAGCTAAAAAAATTAAAGATCTTCTATTACTAAGGAATATTCTTATTAGAGATTGTTCAAATTATATCGGATTGAACGAATATTATATACGGATTTCCATTCAAAAACATAGTGAAAATTTATACTTCCTCAAGGAATTTTCTGAAATAATTACTAATTTCTCAAGGTGAATAAAATGAATGCTAAATTTTTAATGATCCAAGGAACTGCATCGGATAGTGGTAAATCAACAATAGTTACAGGATTATGCCGTATATTCAGTGATCTTGGTTATAAAGTTGCGCCTTTCAAATCCCAAAATATGTCGTTAAACTCATTTGTTACAAAAGAAGGAAAAGAAATTGGCAGATCTCAAGTTGTACAAGCATGGGCAGCTAGAAGAGAACCAATATCGGATTTTAATCCAATTTTGTTGAAACCGAAAGGAAACAACTCCTCTCAAATAATTCTTGATGGAATTCCATTTGCAGATTATAAAGTAAAAGAATACTACTCAAAATTTATTCCTAAATTAATTCCTCATATATATGATGCCTTAAATAGATTGAAAAAAACTAATGATTTAGTAATAATCGAAGGCGCTGGTAGTCCCGCAGAAATAAATCTGAATCATATTGAAATTGCAAATATGTTTGTCGCAAAATACGTTCAATCACCAGTAATTTTGACTGCAGATATCGAAAGGGGTGGCGTATTTGCTTCAATTTATGGGACAATTGAACTTCTCAAAAAAGAAGAAAAAGATTTAATTAAAG
>JAUWMK010000074.1 GCA_030613185.1 Promethearchaeum sp. | reverse complement strand
AAAATAAAAAAAAATAAAATGGCTTTTTTGGAGTCAATATAATTCTTTCATTTTTTTCACTGTTTTGAAAACCATATTTTCCTTTCGGATTGAATAAAAATTATACATTTCTATTTAATTTTTTATTGATTTCTTCAAGATTAAAAGTTAATATAGCGGAATTTGTTTATGGAATTTTTTTTCACATTACTTAAAATTTACCATTTCGGACATCATTTTTAAATGTAGAAACACTTCGATGATGAGTTGATATCTATTAAGTCTTTTTTTCTCTACTAAAATAATGGAAGAATATACTTCATTCCCTTTTTCCTTTTTAAAAATTACCTATATTTTGGCTATTCCTCTTCGTTTTTATTCGACTTTCTCGAAATCTCTAAAAGTTCACCGTTAAATATGTTTTCAAAACCATATTATTATAGAAGTAAAATTTTATCAGAAATCACGAAAAATAGGTTTATCGAATGAAAAACAACGAATCGGAAATTTTATCAGTTCTGGCCACAAGAGAAAATAATATATTAAATCATTCGAGAAATCGAAAGTTTATTTGTTATTATTATTTCAATGTGAGTGTTTTCGTTTAATATCTACTTTTCTTTCTTTTGAAAAATTTTAAATTTGGTTTTATATACACCAAAAAAATTAATAATAATCATTTCCATTGCGCGGAAAATAAGTGAGAAAAATAATGTTCAAAATCGATATCGAAAATTTGTCGCGTACCATATTCATCGATTTTAGTTTTTTCAAGTGCAGAAATGAATATAATTAAAAAGGAGCAAAAAAAAATGTCTAGTTCAACAAATACTGTAGATGGTTCAAAAACTCAGGTGATACCATCAAATAATGTTGTGGAAACGGGGGTTAACACTCACATTTCTAATTCCGAAACCAAAAGCCAATCTATACTAAGAAGAATTATATTAAAAATAAATCCTAAAAATTGGGCTAAAAATAAAATCAATTTTATAAGGAAACATTCGAAATTAATTCTTTCAGCCATAATACTGTGTATGATATTGGCACCCTTTTCCACATATAATTCGTCCCCAGATTCTCTTATGACGGTAAATTATCTTTCTTCTACGCAGTTCGAATTAGGAGGGGATAATATTATGACATGGGAAATCGATGGTATGGCCGCTAGAAATACTTATTATGCTCTTTATATGAATGATGAAAAAGTAGATTATGGGAAATTTTCAGAAGAAAATTTGAATTATAACTATAGTATTGAAGATTTGCCCATTGGAGATTATAAATTTTCTTTTAATATTAAAGATTCTTCCCACAACATTCAAAGTTATGCTTCTGCTTCAATTTCGAACTATGCTCCGGTTCTTGATTGTAAGACAGAATCAGAAATATTTGAATTTGGTTCTCCTGAATCTTTAGATTTCGAAATAATTGATAAATCCGTTAATAATTCATTTTATGAAATCACTCTAACCGATGTAAATTCATCATTTACCGAAACTGAGTCATGGAATTTAGACTCAACCTTTTCTTATCCAATTTCTGACTTATCCGTTGGATCTTATGATTTAAATCTTGTATTTTTTGATGATCTTGGGTTTAATTCATCTATATCTAAAAATTTTAAAATTGTTGAAAATTTGCCCCCTGAACTGTCTGGCTCCGATAAAAGAGAAATAATTGAAAAAGGTGATGTATATACATCCATTTGGGAAATTAAAGATTACGTCAATCCACTTGGCACATATACATTTTCGCTTGATAATGAAAACGTGAGTTCTGGAATTTGGGAAAGAGAACAATCCTTAAGCTATGAAATTCCCACTCTAGATTTATCAATAGGAGTTCACAGAATAAAATTACTAATTGTCGACGAATTGGGAGAATTTTCGGAATTAAGCACTCAATTTACCGTCGTTACTTCCAAACCGCCTGTAATAATTTCACTCGAAAAGGAATACGAATTTACTGAGGGTATGATTGTCAAATTTGATGTTTCTGATTTTGAATTTTTAAGTAATGCCACATATTCTTTTGCAAATACATTTATGGATGTTCAAAGCGGTTTGTTATCTGATTTGAGTTTCCATCGTATTAATAGTGCTGAAGAAACAGAAAATGAAAAATTGCTTGATAATAAGTTTCATTTAGAATTTAGAATTAAACAAGATTGGCTCTTAAAAAGCGGAACAAATTATTTCAAATTAACTATTAACGATGGAAAAGGAGGGATATCAACTTCCTTGATTAATATATTTTCAATAACCCTTCCATCATCTTCTGTCATTGAAATAGATTATAATTTTCTAACTCATTTAATACAACTTTTACCCCTAATCGCAATCGGGGCTTTCGTTATTATAAAATCTGTAATATCAAAAATATTACATCACAGAACAAGAATAAAATCTCACAAAAACACAAAACCTAAACCCGAGAAAACTTATAACCTTAAAAAAGCATCACATCGCCGAAAATTGATAAAAGTGTTAAGTATGTTATTTTTAAGTTTTGGACTTGTTTCAGCTTTAACGGGTGCATCAGCAGCAGGTGGTTCAAACCCTATCTATGACTTAAGTTTATCTACAGGATATACGGAGGAACCAGGAACTACGGGGTGGGTTAATAATGATACAGAATTCCACATTAGGATTTTTGATGAACTAAAACTTTCTTGGACTAGTACGAATGTTACTTGCTACAACGTTATAAAAATCAAAAATGCTACAAGCGGAGAGCAAATTATGCAAGAAAGTTTGTATTTGGCTCCTGGTTTTCATACCCATTCAATAATTTTAGATGCAAATAGAAGTCTTCGCGCCGGTAATAATTTCATGCCAGGTCAAAATTATACGGTTCAAATTTGGCTTGAGGATTTTCAAATGCTGCAACCTGTTGTTTTAGGAACCAGCGATGAAATTGAGTTTACGATTATAAAAGCAAAATCACAATTCCAATTTTTTTCTCCTAATGGATATCCGGGTTCGGAAACGGGTATGTATATCGTAGATTTCACAACCCAGCCAGAAAACCCTCATTATCAATATTACTATCAAGCACAATTGGTAGATGCGTTTAACACTTCCAGAGTTCTTAGAAATAAGGATATTACTTTGTGGTTTTATAATATTAGCACCGAAGAATACGATTTTATTAAAAAAACACCCAGTGATTCAAACGGGAAATTTTTCTATGACGAAGAAAGGTATTCTATGCAAGGAATTCCTCTGGTAAGGTTTGTTAGTCAGCCCGATTTATTATATGAATACACGACAATGACCGAAATGCTTTCATCCGAATTTATATATTCTCCATTTGATTATTCTGGACCTTCAACCATTGAAACTATCACGGAAACAGGGGAAAATCCCGTCGAACCAACAATTGTTAACACATTAACACAAATTCAGAGAATTTGGGAATTTAATACGGAAGGTGATACGCAAGGCTTTCTATTAAACAATACTTCGGGTTTCTATTCTTTTGGGGTAAGTCCGGAACTTCTTTCCCTTTATCTCGGAACGGTTACAGGAAATAATTTAACCGCTACGGTCATCTCTCCTGGCACATACTATTTCGGAGAAGAAATGGCAACAGCTTCAATAACCGCCGTTTTTAAGACGATCCAAGACATTAATAGTTATAAGGATGATTTATACAACGGTGATATTTTCGATGTAGATTTGATGTTATATGATGAAAATTTTAATATTTTGGAAGAATTTGACTTGTTTACTGGAGGAATTATCGATTTTACCACTAAAACACTAAATTTATCCCAGACGAGTTTTAGTGAACCTACGTTATTTAGAATAGGTTTTAGGTTAGATATTAAAACAAACAGCGAATGGAATTATTCAGAATGGGATTATATGGATGAATTTTATTTCTGTCTCCAAAAGCTTGATTTTAATATATTATTTAAAAATCCTCAATGGGGAAGCGGTTCAATGACCGATTGGTCCGGATATTCATGGGACTCTAGAACCAAAAATATGGAGTGTACCTTTGATGTTTCATCGTTTACAATGGCAACTCGTTCCGGAGATTCTGCGTCTTCACCGTTTTCCGATATTTTCAGCGTTGGAGAGGCGGTTATGGATTCACCTATTGATTTTACCCATACAGATCTTCAATCTTCTACAATTTCTTTGGATTTAGATACCAAAATTAGGCAGGTAATATATCAATCACCAGATAGTGATGGTGATTATTCGATTTACGCAGTACCAATCCTTAGCGACGGAACGAGGTTGAACCAAATTTTCGCCAGTTCTGGAAGCATTACCACAACAACCTTAAATGAATCAATTTCTCTGGACATAACATCGCTTTTAGGTCAAGATGTAGAAAAATTCGCTATTCGGGTTTTGATGTCTGTTCCTGCGATCAGTTATGGGACGCCCGATCTTTTCAATATATTCTTTGAATCGGCGGAGGTAATTGTTGGTTCCACCGACATATTTGATTTAGTGGACGTAACCGATCCCCCAAGTCCGCCTGCTTATTATGTATATAGGACTTTGGAACAACTACCCAATCCGATTACTCTTTATGATACTGATAGTGAATATTTTCTTGATAAGGTGTTGCACGTAGGTCAGTTTGCTGAAGGGACCGATTGGGATCTTTACCCAACGATAAACGGCAGCCATATTAATTATACACTCGACTATGAAGCAGGCGATTATGCAACTCCTTGCGACGATCCAATAAGCGGTTCAGATGGTTCAAAACAATGGGCATTTGTCGATTCAAACAAACATCATATCAAATTTAACCAGATTTACGGTTCTGACAATTTTATGGCCGCATACACGCTAGTCTATGTCTATTTCCCCCGATTTGAAGAATCGGTGTTTTTAAAAGTGGGGTCCGATGAAGGAAGTCGAATTTGGTGGAATGGGGAGGAAAAAATTTATAATCATATCAAACGCACGTTATCAGTCACCAATTCAGAGCAAGAACACGATATAATTGAATTAACAGGAGGAATCTCCGCTGGCTGGCACAAATTAATGACAATGACAGAAGAATTCGAAGGATCTTGGAGAATTAGGTACCGAATCTCAAAAACTGGAGGAGAAGGGGATGCAAACTTTACACCGATTGCGGGAATGAAAACCGCAGTCCAGAAACCGCAATATGACCCCCGATTTCATCCTGTCTATATGGATACTACTCCCGAAAAATCAAGTAAAACAGATCCAAATAGGGATTCTTTGATTTTCACGGTTCCAGAACAACGAGTAGAATCAAATAGTTATGGAGAAATCATTTCGTGTTCACAACTCACAGATGCATCCGGTTTGACAAACACTCTATTCAATGGCACTTTATATTTGGATGTATTGGGATTTGTCAATTCGTGGCAATCAACCAACGTGCGTCTCTATGGGGATCTATATTTCGAGTTATATGTTAGGCAGGGTGCAAATATGGTTCGCGAATATTCAGAGCTTGTTTACTCTACAGAACTCTCGAATACAACCATGTTCAACCTTGAAAAACAAGAAATCCAAATCAATCTTAATAGTGCATTCGTAAATTATAGTGGCACGGAATCTCCTGACTTAACAGATTATCAAGTCAGGTTTGTGAGTAAATTTACAACTGATCAAGCGGGATGGGTTCCAGAAAGTGGCTTCGAGATTATTAAAACATCGCTTGTCCTCACGGATTTACCCCCCACCGGAAATTTCCATAACATTCAAAGCGGTTCAATTCTTTCAGGCACTACTCACTTGCAAGTGTTGGCCAATACACATGATGTTGTGGGCGTTAGATTCATTGGAAGTGCTGACGGTATTAGTTGGGCTACAATCGGAGAGGTAGGAACTCATACAAATTGGATTTTCTCGTATGATTTCGATACTGCCAATTCCGAGGTATTTCCGCATAACGATGACGAATTTTATATCCTTGCACAGCTTAGGGATAATTTTAAGGTCGTAAACACCTCCTTCTTAACGGTTTGTATTGATAACAATCCCGCATTCATAGATTTCGCCAATAATTTGGAGAACAACATGACAATTAACCAACCAACCAATATCTCTGTCTTTACTTATGCAGATGATGTAGACCATATCTCATTTGAAGCCAAGCTATATGATGACACTTGGGATCCAGTCAATATTTTATATTTATCAAATGATACTTATGCTATCGATCATGGAACGCAGTTGGAATACGGTTTTACGTTCGATCCTTGGACGGTTCCTGTTGGACAATATAATTTTAGGGCAGTTAGTTATGATAGAACATTAAATGATGATTTAGTGGATATGGATGAGATTACAAATATATTGATATCACGCTTTGATCCGCAGTTTTATTATCCTACCCCTGAAAATTGTACCGGGACAGTAAAGGATACATTTTATTTTAATTTCTCCTCGAATGCAGATAATATCGAAAATATTTCGATTTATACCGCCGATATTTCTACGTCCATATTATCAGAAACCATATTTAGCCCATTCAATACTTTAGATTATAATGCAACCGACATGTACCATTTTGGATTAAATACGAGCGATGTTTTTGGAATTGTCGAGGGAATGTATTATATTAAATTTGATTTTAATGTCAATTCTTATACAGAGACTTATTATTATCTACTTTTTGTTGATAATATTGCCCCTACAGCGTCGCTTGAAATCCCTGAAATAATATTTGAGGATTTTTACGATCCTTATATTTCGGATACCTTTCCAAGAATAAATTCTTCGATAATAACTTTAAATATTTCTGCGTATAGTGATTGCGACGACTTGGTTTCTCTTGAATACTTTGTAGAAATCTATTCTAAAAATAATTTGGAGTATCTCTATGTACCTTTACGACAGTTTTCGACCTTTAATTTGGATTATTTCACCCAAACCTTCGATCTTTCATCACTACCTGATGGGGAAATTGTATTCGGCATAGAAATAATAGATTGTGCTGGGCATGAACTTATCACAAAAATCCAAAAATATTTCCTTGATAAAAAAAATCCTGAGATTTTTCTATATTATCCAGCAAATTCACAACAAATCTTAATTAATCCTAATACAGAAAACACTCTTAATTTTACGGTTAATTATAATGGTAATGACATAAAAAACATCAGTTTATATGGGGAAATTCTTGGAAATGAAAATATTACAGCCGATTTAAACTTCACCGACTCCATTCAATATCCAGACGGTATTGTAGAATTCAGTGTTTACCTAAACCAAACCCGATCTTACGAATTCTTTAAGGAATATATTGAGAATCCGATCTTGGAATGGGAAATAACAGCCTACGATTATTCAGGTCAAAAAACAGTTCAATCGCAACAATTTATGTGTGTCGAAATTTTAGATGAAGATGTCCCAATTATTAACACCATTGAAACCCCCTCGACGATTTCGGAATGGACTGGCGGTTTTGATGTTATTCTTAACACCGCCGATTTCGATTCCAATATAATTATCGATTTGGATGATTGGATAGATAATTCAGGAACTGGTTGTTCGATTAGTGACTCTGAAACCTATTTAACCGAGCAATATAATTTCAAATTGGATGACCAGTCGGGGACAGAAATGTGCCATATTGAGAGCGAGTATTATGATCTAACAAGCGGGTATTTCTCGTTTAGACTTGCAATCACCGATTCAAATAAAGAATTTGAGATCGGGTTATCCGAAGAAGGTATCTCTAGGATCAATTTAAGGGTTTATTTAGGGGAACTCCGGTCATACAACGGAACCGATTGGAATTTTGTTTCTAATATTTCTAATGATGTTTTTTATTTTATTCAAATATCATGGAATGCGAATTCATCTTATTTGATACGGGTTGATGATGAATACATGGGTGATTTTATTCTTGCCTCCCAAATCATAGATCATATAAATTCGGCATCATATTCTACCTCAACAACCGATTCAGATTATCAAGTATATATAAATCGGGTTTATTACGATAATTTTGAAGATATAAACGGGCAAAATCTATATACACCTTCGGGCATCCGAAATATTGCGGTCTTTATCGACCAAGATCCTTTAGAGATTCCATCACAACAAGATTTGTTTAATCCAATAATTGATTCATACTTTGGAGAAACACTTCCTGTTTTGGATAATTTTTTGGGATATGTTACAGAAAATAGTTTCGATGGACTTTTCTATTTCAATCCATGGGAGATCGGAGAAAAATTCGGTAAAATAACCGAAGGTCAGCATGATTTCCTAATCGTCGTATACGATAATAATTACAATTATGCTTATTCCGAATTTACCACCACTATTATTATTCCTGAATTAAATATCGAATCGGGAACTTTAATGGCTACTTCAGGAACGGATAAAAATATAACATTAGAACTGATTGATTACGGAGATCAGATAATTAGTGTTGAATTTGAGATTTACGATGCACAGACCTTTACCACAAGTTCCACGCCGCTTTATACAATGATTATCTCAAATGCTACTGACGTAATCTATTCAGCCACCTTTTCAAATATCTTGGAACAAGAGTATTATATAAACTATATAATAACTCAATCAGATGGTAGTGTCATTGAAAGATTCCATTATTGTTATCTGCCAGAGGGTATTTTAACCGCATTAGAAAATCCCGATGATTATTGGTATGACGAATACACCATCACCATAAGCGATGAAATCCCACATGATTTAAATCTTTCCGTAATTGATGGGGATGTCATTAACGGTTATTATGATTTAACGGTCGATTGGCTTGGGAACGGAAATGTTACTGATATTAATATTTATATGAACGGTGTAATAGGTCATTCTGTTCAAATAACATCCATGCCCGAAAATTCATATAATTTAGTCTTTCCGACCGATCTTTTTTCGGACGGTTATTATTATTTACAAACCGAGGTTGTTTTTAATAATAGTGCTAGTGCAATTACTACAAGAACATATATAACAATTGACAATTCAGCTCCTGAATGGGACGGAGGTAGTGGTGTTTGGGTAAACAATATTTCTCAATTTTCACTAGTAAACGCTCAAAATGGTTTTGTTGACGTATATACCAATGACGAACTTTATATTGAAGTTTTGGCAAGTGATCTTCAGACCAACATAACATGCCTAAATTGTTGGCTGGAAAACCAAACCGGAAACATAGTTTGGAGTTATAGTGATACAGAGATGAACTCGTCCACAATAGATCTTCTAATTCAAGATTCGATTGACTTTTTGGAGGATGGAACATATTATCTGTATTTAGATGTAATAAGTAATGGAGGAACGATTTCTTCCCAACCAATAGCGGTTAATCTTATTACTGCCTTACCTTCGGGAAATTTTATCACTCCTGAAGATCCGACAATTTTTGGTTCAGATTTAATTACTTTAGAATTCGAACCGTCCGATGGAAATGTGCAAGAAGAAGTGCCTTATATTGACGAATGGTTTTGTTCCGATGTAGAGTTAAGTATAGTGGATAATGACGGAAGGGATGATGTTTTACAATTATTACCAACTGTGGATTTTGGTAGGGCAAATTTTGACATTGGATTTCAAGCAAATGGATCGTTTGAATTAATGGCAAAAAACCCAACATCCGCAACCAATTTGGTGTTCGGAATAACAACTTCTACTTGGGGTTCTTATGGATGGTATGTCCAACTAAACGGGGATGGCACCATTGATCTCTGGAATGATTCTGGATTATCCACAAATATTGGAACATACACCGTTGGAGCCTGGAATGAATTTACCGTTGAATGGAGTCATGGAACCGCCCTTAATTTATATCAAAATGATAATTTGGTGATTTCATCTGTTGCTCAAAATTTAATGGCAAATGAATTTTTCATTCAATCTACTTCAATAAATCAATTAATTTTAGTTGATGATATTACTTTTTCAAGATTTGATGCCCCAATAATTGCCGAAACCGCCCCAGAGCCAATAAATCACTGGAAATTTGATGGAGATGCATTGGACAGTGTCGGAACTAATCATGGTATTTTGGGCGGAGATCCCACTTTGACAACAGATCAATTTAATGATCCTGCCACGGCATATGATTTCGACGGAAGCGGTGATTATATCGATGCTGGTGATTTTTCAGGAACATGTGTTTCTGATCCTTCGATTACTGGAGAGTTATCAATGGCGTTATGGATTTATAATCAAGGGGGCCGTTATATATTATCAAGTGGATCCCAGACCGCTTCCCGAGGGGTATCAATTACCTACAATTTAGGAGCACCCTTCATTATTCTAAAAGACGGAATTAAACAGTGGAGGATCAATCCTACATGGTCTTTGAATCAATGGATGCATATCGCTTTCACGTGGGATGGAACAAGTCTAAAATACTATGAAAACGGATTTCTGGCTGGAACTGACACAGGTTTTGGTGATATTATTGCTGATACGCAAACCGATTTAGTTTTTGGCTCTCCTAATAATAATAAAGGGGCTTATTCTTTTGATGGAAAGATAAACGATATTCAGATATACGATAGTTCACTTTCAGATACCGAAATCAATGATATTTTTATGTCGGGGGCTTTGGCATCTCACTGGAAACTAGACAATGACGCATCCGATAGTGCCGGAACTAATCACGGAACTTTAAATGGCCCGACTTCGACAACAGACAGGTTTGGAACTGCGTATTCGGCATACCATTTTGATGGAGTGGACGATTATATTACATTACCCGATGATGTAGGTTATACTACTGAAGTTTCGGTATTTGTGTGGTTCAAACGAACGGGACTTCCAAAAGGAGGGACTTATCATACTTTACTTGGAGGTCAAGAATTAGAAATTTGTGCAATGGAAACGGGTGAAATTCGAACGGGAGTATATACTTCAGCAAGATATGTTCATAATTATGTTTCAAATACCGATGATGGGAATTGGCATCTACTAGGTTTTACGTTTGAAAACGGTGTGAAAAAATCTTATGTTGATGGTGTATTAGTGGGCACTGCTTCAGGAATTCCGGGAACATTAGATTATACCGCTTCACCACGCACATTGGGAAGATTCGGATCTTCTACATCTTATTGTCCTCAAGGAGATCTTGATGAGGTTATGATTTATAATAATGCTCTTTCAGAAGATCAAGTTTACGAAGTATTTACTTCAGAAAAACCAATACATCACTGGAAATTCGATGGGGATGCATTGGATTGTGTTGGAGATAATGATGGAATGGTTTTAGGAGATACATTCCCGACTATCGATAGGTTTGGAAATATTGATTCGGCATACCATTTTGATGGAGCCGGGGACAAAATCACAATCAGTAGTTCGGTTACTGAATTAATAGATTATTCTATTTCTGCATGGGTAAATCCTGCAAGCACTCAAAATACATTGGCTGATATTTTTGGCAATCATGGCGGAACATATCAAGGATTTGTTCTTCAGCAATCATCCACATCAACGAATCTCTATAGATTTTATCAAGGAGATGGAGTTACTTGGTATGGAAGTGATACTGTTCAATTCGAATCAGATGATTGGCAACATGTTGTTATTACAATATCGGGGACAGAGGGGAAGTTTTATTTAAACAATATCTTAAAATCCACATTTACATGCACAAATCCCCTCGTTCCGAATACTGCCCTAGATTTCATGATCGGTTCGGGATATGATGGTGAGGACAGATACTTCAAGGGAGATATCGACGATGTGAGAATTTATGATTATGGTTTATCAGAATTTGAAGTATCTAACCTTTATTTTGAAAACGATCATGAAGATCCGCTAAATATCGATTTTGAAGAACTTGTAGAATATCAAATCCCAATTGCTCCTATCAATACCGTAGAGTATTATATCCAAAGTGATAATGATGATTTTACCAATTATGATATGACAAATAACATAGGAAATATTCAAGAAAATCTTGAATCGTTGGGGGCTGCATATGAACGATACGATGTGTATTTGCACGATTACATTTACAAACTTGACTACCATCAACCCGATGATCATTTGATTGGAGATAATAAAACATTCTGGGCTAAGTTAACAGATAGAGCAGGAAACATTCAATATATTAAAACCCCATTCAAAAATAGTATATCAAAATATTCTATTAGTTTATTAGACGATCATAATGGGATTTATTATCTTCCTACAACTGGAGGTGTTCCAGATGATATTGAAGGAACTTTAAATAATTTTAATTATGAAACTTATCCGAATCCTGATAATATCGAAGTTCAAATTTCGGCCGATCATGGAAATGTATATTTACCAATAGGAATTAGTGGATCATTTGTAGGTGAAGGAGGATCATTCGAAGTTTCATGGAATAAAAATTATTTACCTTCTGATTTATTTAATTCAAAAATTCCTGTCAGTTATTCAAAATGGTCAACGGGCGATGATTTTCAAATAACATCACAAAATTTCGCCATGGTTGGTAATTTTAGACCGAATTCTCATGAAATCGCTTTTATCACTAAATTTCCTGAAAATAAACTGTTTCTCTTCGAACATGAACCTAACACGATTTATGATTGGACGCGCGAATATATTCTCCCATATACGCCAGACCATCCCGAAAGAGAAGCTTTGGATGGAAAAGTAGTTGATATTGATGGCGATGGTCTTGATGAAATCATTTTAAGAACAATTGCCAGTATAATAATAATTGATTATGATTCGGGCGTTTTTAGTACGACCGAATATACTTATGATTATTTAGAAACGGAATATTCTATTGATTTAAGCAATGTTAATGGATTTGCGTATGACGGAGCACAATTATATATCTCAAATCAAGATCAAATACATGGATTTTTCTTAAATACCACCGAACCTGTTTTGAATATCGAATATGTTAAAACAATTAATGTACCTTCAAACGTTTTTATTTGTGATTTTACATTTGATTTAATTAATGGAGATCTTGCATTAATCGCCGTATCTAAAGATAAAGTATTAGTTTATTCACTCATCTCCAAATCATGGATATCTGTTTTTCAAACTAAATATTTACTCGCAGAAAAAATAATAGTTCAAAATTTAGATGCCGATCTTGAAAATGAAATACTATTTGCCGTAATAAACAGTATTGGTGGAATGGACGTGGTTAAAGCTGATTTTAATTCAACATTAAATAGTTGGCGATTAATAAGTGCAGTTTCATATAATGAAATTTCTATGATATATGATTTAGGTGCCGGTCACATATTAAATGATAATAATGGGAGGATAGTGGTCGCTCACGATCAAGGAATAGACATGATTGAAATTAATTATATCGAATCTGCCGAGGATTTAATCGTAAGTACAAGCCACGACATCAATAACATTGTTGAGCAAAACGGTCTTTATAATTACGATCCTCTTGATCCTTCTAATGAAAATTGGGTAGATAACAACGGAATAATTCATTATGACGGCTCTACAGAATATAAATCCGATTATTATAGTCCGATAGGGTATGAATTATATAAAATTGAAGATCCTTTAGGTTCAAGTGGCAGTTTATCTGATTTAGAAAAAGGAACAATCGAAACTTTGTCATTTAAAACAGAATTAATAAATGAAGGGTTATGGAATTCTGAAGGTTTTGTTTCATTTTCAATGTCCGATATTCTTTTATCTAATGACGATTATTTTATAGAAATTGCACCCTCATTCAATGGATTTAGTCAAATAAGTTATTGTGGGGTATATATTATCGATGTAGCAGATTTCCCTCATTATCAAGGAGATTTATATAGTCAAAATATTTATAAATCTTATACTGGTTCTATTAAAAATATAAAAATCCAGATTTCAGGTGTAACTCTGGAACAAAGCGAAGTATTAATTGACACTATTTCTGTATCGAAATCATTAGTTATTCAAGCAGATGAAGGATATGAATCTTCAGAAATCGATTATCTATTCTTAGATGATGAAATTTATTCAGGAAGTCAATATTTAAGCCCATTAGAATCTATGCAAACAACATATTTAGATGAGGAGGAGATAATGATGTCAAAAGTTCTCAATCCTTATACTGGTGGCTTTCCTAATAATGATCCAGATTTCCTAAACACTCTATCTGAATCAGATATCGCATCTTTAGTTGATTTTGGATTAGGAAGTGGTTCTATCGGATATTTTCCCACAATTACCGATGACGCAATCGGATTGAAATATGGTGGAATTATCGATGGAATTTATGCCGAACAATCATCTTATTATTCAGATAGTAATTTTGAAGATTTTGATTATTTAACAGGAGAAATGTCTTGGATGTCCAATTATTGCTGGGGAACTTCTGGAACTCCTCAAGGTTATAATACTTTCTATTCGGAAGCTGATCACGAAATGGGAATAATTAGCGATTATGGTGGCGTAAATTATCCTTTACGAATAAAACATGAACTTATTGGTAAAAGTATAGCGCCTGGACATGATTCATTAACAGCTTCATGTAAAATGCAAACAGAATATAATTGGGGTTATGAAGATCGTAATGTAGAGTTTGGATTTTATGATGGTCAGCACCAAATGATTTGCGGAATGGGTTTCGATGTAATGTACTCGCAAGCAAATTTATGGTTTTATAAGGATGGTTATAAACAAGAAACAGGGTTCAATGTAAATACTAATCAATGGTATGATTTAAAATTAGAATATATCAGTAATGCCCCCTCTTATTCTACTATAAAAATTTATGTTAACAATGGTCTTATTATATCGACGAATTTTGGTTATGGTGGGGATGTTCAAGAAATCGGAATGGGTTCAACGGCTCCAATAGGTTCACAAGATCCAGATTACAC
>JAUWMK010000390.1 GCA_030613185.1 Promethearchaeum sp. | reverse complement strand
TCCGCTTCATTCGTTCAATTCAGCGCTGAAATGGTAGTGATCATTAATAAAAAGAGTAAATTAATCCTATGAATATTTCGTTTCCTTTTTTCATAAAACCAACTTTAAAGTTTTTTCTAGATTAATATTCTACTCTTTTTTCACATTTATAGCAACAATCATCTCCAAGAATTCCATGCCACATGTGATGTTCTCCATAAGTTAAAGAATCTGCTCCTATTTTATCACGAATCATATCCGTTGTCATTTCATTTGCAATTAGTTTATCTTTTCCTTCAGAAGTATATGGACATGCATATCTTTTTTCAGGGTACCCAGCAACTACATGAATTTTTGATGGTCTTGCTTTTTTCCTAACAAATTCGACAATAATTCTCATTGTTGTCCCCCTAACGATACTATCATCAACCAATATGATTTCCTTATCTCTCAATTGGATAACACTGGGAATATGTTTAATAAGAACTTCTTGATCGCGATTTTCTTGGTAATCAAGAATGAATGATTTCAAAGAATATTTATTTTTATAAAGTCCAGGGATAAAAGGTAGCTTAGATCCTTCACAAACTCCAATACCGTACCAATTTCCTGAATCAAGAACTGGAACAACAATACAATCGCTTGGATTACCACCCGATTTTCGAATATTATCAAAAATTTTCGGAACTAATTGTTTCCCAATTTTTTTTCGTACATCACCTGCTTCTTTATTATATATTACAGTAGAGGGGCGAGCAAAATATGCCCATTCAAATGAGCACATTTTATTTGAGGTCTTGAATGTATCCTTATGGAATGTTCCATCCCGGTTAAATTCAAAAATTTCACCTGGTTTGATATCATGCCAATATTCGCTAAAATTCTCACTATTCATCTCTTTGAAAAAACTCCAAGGACCGGCACTTTCACTAGCAAAATATACTGCATCTGAAGAGTAGATATATCCAAGCGGTTTTCCATTACTAAAAGCTACAATTCCACTAGGTATTAATGCTAAAGCTGAAATCAATCCTTTTATTCCAGGTGTATCGATGAAACCCAAAACACATCTTTTCATTGCTTCTGCTCCTGAAGAAGATTGTAAATAATGATAATGGAATAACTTTGAGAAGATTTCTACTTCACTGCTTTCTTTCTTAAATGGAATATTCTGCTTTACTAAAAATTGTTTTATTTCTTCACTATTTTCCAAAAACCCATCTTTTCCCACTGCTACCATTTTATATCTATAAGGGAGTGAAGCACTTTTATACACTTGATAATTGCTAACCCCTCCTATCCCGGATTCCCCGTATAAATCCAAAATTACTTTATTATCGAAAAGTTCACGAACTATTCCATCTCCTTTTCGTTCAGCATAAATAAAGTGAGTAGAATCAATATTCTCCAATGTAACGTATTTAACACCATTGCTATAATAGTAAACTTTATTGCTTGGATTCTTCATTTGTGTTATTGCTTTGGCAGAAGCTTGCCCGCGATTTTGTAATCCGAATAAAAGATAATATAATTCTTTTGAAATACCATGTAGTTCGTTTTCGCTATTAAATTTTATAATTCCAGCTAATCCAGCCACAATAAATTATATTTTTCAAACTTAAAAAAAGAGAATCTTAATCTGTTGATAACAAATTTATTGAACGTTTTTTAGATTTTTTTTTTCCAAATCTAATTACTTACATGATTTATATAACCAAGATATGTATTTTCCATCAACATAGCAATTGTCATTGGGCCTATTCCTCCAGGAACTGGAGTAATTGCTTTTGTTTTTGGTTTTATGGCTTCAAAATCAACATCACCGACTAGTTTACCATCTTTGTTATAGTTGATTCCAGCATCCAAGATAACAACACCATTTTTTATCCTTTCTGGTGTGATAAAATTAACTCGTCCCACTCCGACAGCTATAATATCTGCACGTTTTAAATGAAAGTCTAAATCTCTAGTATGACTATGACAAATCGTCACTGTTGCATGCCTTTTTATAAACATCATAGCTAATGGTTTCCCGATTACAGGAGTTCGGTTAACTATGACAACCTCTTCGCCATCTATATTGATCCCATATTCTTCTAATAATCTTATCATGCCCTTAGGTGTACATGCTCCGTATTTTTCATTTCCAAGGACATTTAATCCGATACTATTTGGATGAAATCCATCAATATCTTTATCAGGTGAAATTAGAGCCATAACTTCAGTTTCATATTTTCGCAATTTTTCTGGAAAAGGCATTTGAACTAAAATTCCATCCACTTTAGGATTCTCATTTAAATTTTTTAGTTCCTGGAATAAATGATCAATCTTAATATCAGAAGTAAAATTTTTTTTTATAGTAGTAATACCTATTCTTTCACAGGTTTTATTTTTAATATTGACATAAACTTGGCTGGCTGGATCTTCTCCAACCAGGATTGTAGCCAAGCAAGGTGGACGACCATATTTTTCAGTCGCTACTTCGATTTTTTCTTTCAAATTATCGGTAATTTTTTTTGATAATGATCTCCCATTAAGAATTATCGGTTCCATAAGAGGTAAAATTATTTTAAAATATAAGTAATTAATGATTTAATGAAGAAAAAAAAGCTAAGAATTTTCCATATAAACGATATACATAGTAGATTTGAAAAATTAGCAAAAATTGCAACAGCAATTGAGAAATATAAAGATTCTAATTCAATTTTACTCGATGCTGGAGATAATGCTGATTTTATGAGAATTGAAACGGAGGGTACTCAAGGTGAAATCAGTTCAGCAATATTAAATGAAATAGGATTTCATGCGCGCATTTTTGGTAATAATGAGGGTTTTTCTGGTATAGAGAATGGAAAACATATAGCAGAAAGTTCAAAATGTGAAGTTCTAACATGCAACATGTATGATATCGAAGGAAATAAATTGAATTTCCTAAAAGATGCTACAATTTTGGAAATTAATGATGTAAAAATACTCTTAATCGGTGTAACTGCAAGTTCTCCCTCATATAACGGATTTTATAAACTGTTTAATATGTTAACAAAGGATCCTATTGAAGAAATTCATCGAGTTCTTTCCAACTATAAGAATCATGAATTTAATCTTAAAATTCTTATTTCCCATTTAGGATTAAAATTTGATAAAAACATTGCAAAAGAATTTCCTTCCATCAATATCATCATTGGAGGTCATTCACATGATGTCCTCAAAGAACCATTTTTACTAAATAATACTATAATTTGTCAAACTGGAAAATATGGCGAATATCTTGGAATTTTAGATATTGAACTGGATGATAAACTACACATAAAAAATTATAATGGATCACTTGTTTCAAGTAAAGATTTCATCCCCGATCCAAAAATTGTAGAAATTATTGATGAATATTCAAAGAAAGCAAAAAAAAATCTGTCCAAACATCTTTTCTATTTGAACTGTGCACTTTCTCATTCTTTAACTGAAGAAAACCATCTTTCAAATTTCTTGGCTGATTCTTTGAAAGATATTTTTCATACAGATATTGGCATTATAAACAGCGGAATTTTAAATAATGGCTTGGAAAAGGGATCAATTTCAAAACTTCTTCTTCTTAAAACTAGCCCTTCTCCTTTAAATCCAACATATTTTGAATTAAAGGGTGTAGATATTAGGAAATCATTAGAAAAATCTTTGTATGAAGAAATTCAAATGCAAGACGGTAGTGGGGCTGGATTTAGAGGGAAATACCTCGGAAACATTGCTGTATCCAATGATGTTAGAGTCTATTTGAATCCTAAAACTGAAAATACTTGTAGAATCAAGTCAGTTACTATTAATGATGAACCATTGGATGAAGAAAAATGGTATTCAGTTGCATCTTCAGATTATTTACAGCGTGGATCGGGCTATGTTGAAATGGCAAATAATAGGAATGAAAAATATGATCCTGATTTTATCCGTGATGTTTTAAGAAAATATCTAACTAAAGAAGAAATGATCAAGCAAGCTTTTCCAAAGAGATTCATCGAAAAATAAAAATAAAGAAAAATATGAAAAATAAAAATAATTCTTAAGTCTACAAGTTATTAATTTTTTTTAAATCTATCTTAGATATTATTTCTCACTAATTCCGACTAATTTTATTCTTTACAGGCACCCATTCAACATAATTATAATTAATTTTGTCGACTAGATAGATGCTATTA
>JAUWMK010000128.1 GCA_030613185.1 Promethearchaeum sp. | reverse complement strand
TGAAAATGAGGATGAAAATGAGGATGAAAATGAGGATGAAGAATTCGAAATACCCCAAAATCATTGTATTTTCCTAACTGATAAAGGTCTTTGCGCTCTACATCAACATTATAATGATGAAGGAATTAATTGGGTTAAAGAAAAATTCAATATTTGTGTCTGTTTTCCCTTGGATATCCGGCCTCAAGATAAAACATTGGCTTTCATGGAAGATTTTGATTCGTTTATGTATCATGATGTTGATTGCATGAGTAAAGATGAAGATAAAAAAATTAAATTGGGAATGCCACAAATCATCGATTCCATGAAATATGCGATTGTTGATCGATACAATCTTGAATGGTGGGAAGCACTTTCAGCATTCTCAAAAGATTACCGAGCAGGAAAAATAGATTTAGATTTAATATATAAAGAATTTGAGTAAACCACCTGCACTCAAAGATAGTAACTTCTTTCGATAAGGATTAAAAAAATAAAGAATTCTATAATTTTGTAAGCGGTCCTTCAACTGCTTTAAATTTATCTTTAGTAATAACTACAACTTGAATTTTAGAACCAGAACCAATATCAAGGCTTTTTGCTGCAATTAATGCTTTTTTCACAAGTTTAACACCTTCATCAGCACTCATTTCAGGTTTCCATCCTCCTTCCATAACACCCAAAGCAAAAGTCGAACCTGAGCCTAAACTTGCAAAACTTTCAGAATCTGCCATATAACCTAAGAAATCTATTGGAAAAATTCGACCAGATTGAGTTTTTGAGTCATATCCTCCAATTATCATAAATGCTTGG
This sequence comes from Promethearchaeum sp., assembly GCA_030613185.1. GTDB lineage: Archaea > Asgardarchaeota > Lokiarchaeia > Sigyniarchaeales > Promethearchaeaceae > Promethearchaeum. Next base: position 10,889 of record JAUWMK010000128.1, on the reverse strand, counting down.
AAGAATGAGCGTCCATTGAATAATATGTTTCTCACAATGTTTGCGATATATTCCAAACTAGGCTCTTTATCATCTCTGACATTCAATAATCTAGAGATTGCTTGAGCTTGACCGACAACGTACTGACAATCAGCAACGCCTCCTGCTATTGTAGCACCACATTGTTCATTTATTTTAAATAATTTCTGCGCTTTCTTATTTGCTACGAAAAATCCTGCAGTGGCTTGTGATTCTGTTGCTAAAATTACACCGTCCTTGATTACCATACCAATTGTTGTAGTTCCAGTTTTTAACATTTCTAGTTTTTGAATATCTGGAATAGATTGTGCATCATATAATGTAGGATTTTTAAAAGACATGTTAAAGAAAAAGCAACTAAAACTTTTATTTTTTCGTATGATAGATTATTCGTATAAATTTTTAAAGCGATCATCTGGTAAAATTACTAAAACTCCCTCTGATTTAACACATAATTTCCCGGATGAATTATGACCATTAAAAATTTTAGCATTAACATAAACTTCTTTTCCAGCTTTACCTTCAATCGAATTTGAGATTTTACTTTGAATAAATATTGGTTCTCCAATCGTAACAGGTCTGATAAATTTTACATTAATTGATTTTGTAATCCCATATCTTCCAAATTTGAAGAAAGTAACATGGGCCATTAATTCATCAACCAAAGTCGTCAGAATTCCACCATGAGAATATTTTGGAAATCCACAAAATTCTTTCGGAACATTATATCTAGAAACTAGCTCTTCTGTGTTTTTGTTGGCAAAAAAGCGCAATTTTAGGCCAATTGGATTTGATTTAGAGCAAGCAAAACAATAATGCTCAGATCCTTCTGGAACATATACAAAAATCTCTTTGAAACCTTGCTCAAGTAAATCTGTGTAATCAATATCATGCATATTAGGAATCTCTTTTATTTATTAATTGTTTAGTTTGTAAAATACCCATAAATTTCAGATTTAGTTATTTTCTTTAGTTTAACATAACCATACCTTTCGAATTGAACAATTGTCCCAGGTTTTAAGCCCCTTAAATTCAATTCTCCGTATCCGGAAGTAATTTTTCCATCTGGTTGTAGAACTTTTACACGAATTTTATTTTTTTGGGGAACTACTTGAATTTTTCGGATATTTTGTTCTTTTTCTTGAGATTCATAATTAACGATTGGATTTTTTCCTAATTTTTCAATTTTTACATTAAATAAGTCTTTAAATCGGATTTTTTGACCTATTTTTAACGCCGGATAAATAATATTTCCCTTTTTACCTTTAATTTCATGGAGATCATTTGCAGCAATAAAAACATTCGATATTCCCTCTTTTATACCAAGGGGTACATTCCTTACACCTTTTTTTGGATATTGAGGATTAATTAATGGACTTGCAACAAATTCTTTCATTGGAATATCTGTAATTTTAACAGAGTGGGGCTTTTCAACAAACCAATAACGATTTGAAGTAGGATCTATTATTGTTGAATTTTTAGAATAAATCCAATCCTTATCGAAAACAATACCGCGTTTTGATAATCCTAAATCTAATAATGACTCTCTTAGAGCTTGAGGCTGAATCCCTCTTGCTTTTAATGATTGTAAACTCCAAGTTCGAGGATCATCCCAACCATCATATATTCCTGAATGAACATTCTGCCTTGCCAAAGTTTTACTAAGCTTAAATTCGTCATCAAATTTCATACGACCATATAGAGTTATTTGGGATTCTGGCCAACCATATAAATTCCATATGATTTTTTCAACTTCTCCTTCTTTTTTTAAATCAATTCCCCGAATAATGTGAGTGATTCCTAACAAATGATCATCCAATCCCCACGACCACTCTAATACTGGCCATAAACGAACTTTAGTCCCAATCCTTGGATGCGGTGCATCAGAAATTCGCATAATAATATGGTCTCGAAGGGCGGGATCTTTTTGATCCATTCCAGTTTTCAAACGAACAACCGCCTCACCTTCTCCAATTTTACCTTCAACCATTTTATCATATAATTCTTGATGATATTCTTTTTCCTTATTTCTACAAGGGCATTCAATTCCAGGTCTTTTATATTTATCACGGAATAATTTTGCTTCACAAGTGCAAACATATGCATGGCCTTCGTCTATCATACGCTTGGCTTCATCTTGGTAAATTTGAACCCGATCACTTTTGTAATGGGTTTCATGGTATTTCACACCCAACCAATCAAGACCTTCAGGTATTAAATCATATGCTTCGGGAATTACATATTTCGCAGTTGGTTCATTCATTTTTAATTTTGTAGTGCCTATTGTATCATCAAATACTAAAAGTAACTTTCCATCATATTTTTTCACATATTCATCATTTAGCACAACCATTCTTGCGTTTCCAATGTGAAGTGCCCCTGAGGGATAGGGAGCAAGCCGCATTACTACTTTTTTTTGTTTAGCTCCAGGTAATTCTGGCAAAATTTTCTTTTCTGGTCCGGTTTTTTCTTTTTTATCAAGAGCGTGAGAATCTAATTTTAATACTTTTTGTTTTTGTTCAGTAATCGAGAGAGAATTAACTTTGGATATGATTTCGGCAATCTTTGGTTTTAATTCACTTGCCTTTTGTCGTAATTCAGGGCGATCTCTCATTAATTTACCCATTATGGTTTTTTGATTTGCCTTACCATTAAATTTAACTGCATTTTTCAATCCTTCTATCCAAATAATTTTATCAATTTCATCCATCTTTGAACTATCCTTAATATTAATGTAGGAAAACAATTAAAAGAAAAAAAATTTTCTCTTATTACAATTCATATTATTTCAGATAATATTTTTTTAATAAAAATTAGAATCGGTGGAAAATCTGGCTGAAAACAATAATAAAGAACTCATAGAAGACCCAAAATTATCAAAGGAATTAACACAGGAATATGATATAATTTATTGCCCAAATTGTAAACAAACTAATAAAAAATCTAGTAAAACCTTATTCTGTACACATTGTGGATATCGATTTCTTAAATATAGAAAAAATATTCCAAAAGAAATCTCTAAGAAAAAAAAGAAAAGATGGAGATTATTGACAGGTTTCACAATATCATTTGGAACATATTTACTCGTAACTATTGCAGCTTTTCTTATCTTATTAGGAATTTCAATTTTTACTAATATAAACACTGATTCAATTCTATTTTCTTTTTTAATATCTTTATCTTCACTATTATTCTTTATTATTCCAATTTTTTGGATTCAAAGATATTATCCAGGAATTTTATCGATGAAACAAAGGTTAAGTGAGTTAGGTATACCTTTTGAGAGATATTCTCGGAAGGAATTAATTCGCGAAATACTATTAGGATTTTTATTGGGTTTATTATCTGTTTTCCTTGTGTTTCTACTTCAATTTTGCTCTTATTATCTTATTAAACTAATTTATCATGTTGATATTTACAATTTTCTGGAAGCTATTAATTTTGAAGGTTTAGCGCTTTTAATCCCAAATAACCTTTTCGATTTAATACTTTTCATTTTAATGATGAGTTTTCTTATAGGAGTACCTGAAGAAATCATGTTTCGTGGATTTGTTCAAAGAAGCTTTGAGAATTCTTTAACAAAACCTGCTGCTTTGGTATTAACTGCTGCATATTTTGCATTCTTTCATATTTTTCTTTTTGTGTTAAATCCGATTATTTTCTTCTTTATGGTAATTCCTTATTTAGGGTTATCAATTCTTTTAGGGTTGATTAGGAATTGGCGCGGGGATATTATTGCAACTATATTTATGCACATCGTATATAATTCTACCCAAACTTTTATTATATTTTTAATTTTAAATTCGATTTAAATGAAGGGGTTTATATGAATTTTCTAAACAATTTTAAAGAGAAAGCAAAAAAACTTGAAAAAACAATTGGAATTGGCTTATCAAAAGAGATTACAATAAATAATAACATCATTCAAACAGCAGAAAAAATCGTAAAATTAACAAATAATAAAATTGTGCTTGTTGGAGTCCATGATATTATTGAAACCTTAAAAAATACCACACAGAAATTAGATTCAAATTTAAAATTTATTGCAGATTCCGATCCCGCAAATTATTTAACATGTAAATTATTTGAGCAACAATCTTTAGATGCAATTATTCGTGGAGGCTTAAGCTCATCTGAATTCATTAAAGAAGTAAAAAATCTTGGTAAATATGAGAAAATTAATCGTTTAGCCTTATTAGAAACAAATTCAGGAAAACAGTTCTTTTTTGCAGGCGTGGGGATAGATGAAATTAATGATTTTGACCAAAAATTGGAACTCATGCAAAATTCAATATTTTTCTTAAAAAAAGTTGGAATAACACCAAAAATTGCAATATTATCCGGAGGTCGCAATAGCGATTTAGGGCGCGATTCGTGGATCGATGAAAATATAAAGAATTCCCAACAATTGGAAAAGAAATTGAAAGAACTATATCCCGATATAAATGTAAAACATTATCAAATCCTAATTGAACAGGCAATTTCAGATGATGCAAATCTGATTCTTGCTCCTGAAGGAATAGCTGGAAATTTAATATATAGAACGCTGATACATTTAGGTGGTGGAAGATCTTATGGAGCGCTTTATCTTAAATCATATATTAAAAATAAAATAATTATTGATTGCTCGAGAGTTGCTCCAAAATTTGAAATTGAAGGTGCATTCTATTTCGCTCTTGGTGTTTAATCCAAATAATTTATTACTATTTAAGAGCTGATGAAGTTATGGATCCTAAAAAAAAGCATCAAATAAAATATAAATTAAAATTGATTATAAATCAGCATAGAATAGGGACAAAACCATATATATTAAACACTTTAGGAAATATTTGTGAAGGCTTTTTATCCGAACTAGAAGATGTTCCAAAAAATGAGAAAATTAATTTTCTTATCGTGCCTAATTCAAAAGAAGATGAAAGAGTTAAAATTTTTAGTCCTTCTAAATCAGTTCCAATCAAAGCTTTTGTTCAGGAATTAATCATTAAAACCCTTTTAGGATTTATTTCAGCTTTACAAGGTATTCCCGAAGATTTAGAAAACTCAGAAATAGAAATAATAATTGATCTTAAATGAAAAACTCAATGCCTGAATCTAATTCATCAGATTTGAAGAGATATTTATTAAAAATTTGGTATATTGGCAGTAATTTTGCTGGTTCTCAAAGACAACCTGATAAAAGGACTGTAGAAGGAGAATTGCTTAAAGCTTTAAAAAAAACCAAGTATATTTCGGATGCCCAGTTTAATAATTTTAAAGCAGCTGCACGGACGGATGCAGGAGTTCATGCTAAGGAAGCGGCATTCTGTTTCAATTCTAAAGAAAAAATATATATTCAACAAATCGAATCTTTTTTACCAAACGACTTAGGCATTATAGGATATCAAGAGGTTGATTTAGATTTCCATCCTCGCTGGAAAGTTGAAATGAAAGAGTATATATGCGTTTATGTGTTAAAGGAAGAGGAAAATCCATCAATGAATTTAATGAATGAAGCTTTGAAATTTTATGAAGGGAATCATGATTTCCGATTATTTTCAAAAACAGATTATTCTAAAAAGAATAAATTAACTCAACTTACTGTAAATAGAGCGAGTGTGACTAATTTTAATGATGATAAACGCATTTTAATCTTTTCTTTTCAAAGTAAATCTTTCTTATGGCAACAAATTAGACGGACTATAGCTTTCATATTAAAAATTGGAAAAGGTGAAGCAAATATTGATGATCTTCAGAAAAAACTAGATCCACAATATTTCAATGAACCATCGATAAAAAGAGATAAGCCAATTGAACCTGGAGGTTTAATTCTTTGGAAATTAAAATTTCCAGAAAACAATAAGTTCAATTTTGAGAAAAAAAGCTTGAATAAACAGCAAGAATTCATTAAAGAATTTGAAAGAAAATTAAATCAACAGAGAAATTCATTTTTATTATTTCTTGAAAAAAATTCAAACGATGAAATATGAGTAAAAATTTGGCAGATATTTTAGTAGGAAGACCATTTTTAGATGATTTACCCGAATCTGCAAAAAGATCTCATTATATTATATCCAACTCAAACGTTCCAGTTCAAAATCTTGAGGAAATAGCAACTTATATATGGAATCATATTCACAAGGCAAAAATAGTTTCAATTTTTACGGGTTTTTACTGTAAAAGTGGTTATGAAACTGACGGTCCTGTTGGAGCTTTAATTTTGGCTGAATTTTTCCTACAAACCAAGATTCCAGTTCAAATATGCTGTGAAAAAGAACTCTTGAAAACCATGAAATCAATCGCAAGTGAACTTTCATTATCTGAATTTATAAAATTTACCCCATTTGAAAATTTTAGCGCTAATAAGAACTCAATGATATTCACAATAGAAAGACCTGGAGAAAATAGTAAAGGAATTTGCCATACTATGGATGGATATAAAATCTCTCATTCAATTCTCCCAATCGAATCTGAAATCAAAAAAAATCCACCAAATGCATGGATCGCAATTGGTGATGGTGGAAATGAATTAGGAACTGGTTATTATCGAAATTCTATTGAAAAAGTAATTCCAAACGGGAAACATTGTATTTGTGGTTGTAAAGGAGGGATCACCGCCTATAATAAAGCAGATCGATGTATTTTATCAACCACCTCAAATTTTGGAACAATATCACTTTCTTTGGAATTAGCCAAGCAGAATAACATCAATTGGAACGTTCCTGAAAATAAAGTAACGCAAATTATAAGGAGCCTTAATAAATATGGAATAAAAGATGGAGTGACTGGAGAAGAAGGCACAGTTGATGGCATTTCTATTGAATTAAGGAAAAAAATGTATGATCTGTTGAATAGATTATTTTGAGTCCATAATAGCCATTTTACCAATTAAAGCATTTAATTGAATCTCCTCGGTTGCACCTTGAGATAACCTATATTCAAATTCCGCTAAAATTTTAATAATATCCATCTTAGTTCTCTCACCTACATCCAAATTAAACGTTTCTTGATGCATTTGTCTGACAATATTACGTCCAGACAACCCGTATGAATTAAAAAATTCATCTAACTTTCTTTTTGCGATCATAAATTGTTGGGCTAATGCAGCTTTCATTAATATTCTTATTTCTTGTGGATTAATTTTTCCTGTTATTTGGTATACAATATCTTCTGTAATATTATCACCGATTGATGAACATGCTTGTAAATAATTTATCGCCCTTCTAAGGTCTCCATTGGATACATAAATAAGCGCGTCTAATCCATCGGATCTAATTTGTAAACCTTGGTTTTTTGTAACAAGATTAATTCGCCCAATAATTTCTTTTTCTGAAAGAGGTGAAAAACGAAACATGGAAGTTCTAGATTGAATTGGAAGTATAATCTTGTTGGAGTAATTACAAATCAAGATAAATCTGCAGTTAGCCGTATATTTCTCAATTGTTCTTCGCAATGCTTGTTGAGCCGCTGCAGTGGTGCTATCAGCTTCATCCAAAATTAAAATTTTAAATGGAACTCCTTCAGGGGGTTTAGACTTTGCAAAATCTTTAACATCGGTACGAATTACGTCAATTCCACGAGCATCGCTAGCGTTTAATTCTAAATAACTTATATTTCGTTTCATTTTACCTTTAAACATGTCCCTAATTAAAGCTAAAGCACAAGTTGTTTTACCGGTTCCAGCAGGACCTGCGAACATCAAATGCGGCATAGAACTATCATTTACAAATACTTTTAACCGTTTTAAAATTTCGGTTTGTCCCACTACGTCAACAAGATGGCGAGGGCGATACTTTTCGACCCAGGGTTGTTGATTCTGATTTGACATAACTCAAATTAAATAAATGTAATTTAAATAAAAATATGATTATTAAAGCGATTTTTTAGAATATTAGAATTTAATTAAAAAAGGTTGACTAAATCAAAAAAGAGCTGTCGAACTTTTGGATAAATTTGTTTTATATATTGATTTTGTTTGGAAAGAGCTATTGAAGTAACCTTGTTAATTGCAGCTTGTGTCGATAATAGTCTGATTTCAATATATTTTTTATGAAGATGAATTTTTGCTTTCGGATCATCATTCATGGGTTTAATTTCTTCATGTAAACGATTAATAATCGCAAGAATTTCCTTGTCTTTACGCCCAGGTTCATAAGATTTCTCGATAAATTGGGTTAACCGCTGAAGGATAATTGTATAAAATTCAAAAAAAGAATTTACATTGTTAAAAGTAATCCTATAACGAGATCTTTTAAATAAAGTAGCAATCATTTGCCAATAGAATGGATATTTCAGTGCATATGGGTATAAAATTTTATTTATCTTTAAAGATAAGAGACCATTTTGTTTTCGGTAATTGACATTGCCTTGCTGTAATTTTATTAGATCCTCCTTAATTTCAACAGGTTCTTTTTCTGGATCTAGCAAATTTATATCGATTCTCGGAAAAAACTTTACTAAGGAACGCGTTATATCTTTTTGAGGTAATGAAAGACATGGAATAACGGGTGTTCCTAATTTATAATGAAAATACGTCAATAACTGGGGGCAAGGGATTAAAAAATTATATTTTTTGCTCCCATGTATAAATGGAACTCTAAGTTGATGCTTTTTGAAATAGTCTTGCAAGATAAAAACGCACCTGTTTTTTTTCAAATGGTGTTCTATTTCGCTTTTTAAAATTTCAAAGTTGCTTGTAACAGGAATAAATAAATTATCACAGCGTTCTAACCATGGTTGAAAAAGAAATTCATTCTCTTTTGAAGCAATAATAACAACTTCGTTCTTTTGAATTTTGTTATCAATCTTGACTTTTGTATGGACCAGAACTGAAACTGGATGATATATTTCTCCAATATGAATAAAAGGAATTAATATACCTTTCTTTTCTTGAAGTGCTTCTTCAATTTCATTATAATTTTCCATTTCTACATAATGACTAATACGTTGGAAAGTATGATTTGGCGTAAAAAAGGTGACATCTAGAAACAAATCTCCCATATAAGAAATAAGTTGTAATGCCCAGCGTTTTATATTTACTTTTTGGATGAATTCTTTAGAATATAGAAATTTCCAGGCTTTTTCCAATATTGGAAAAACTTTTTTTAAAATAAATGGTCCTACAATTATCGATATTAAACGAAAGGGAAGAAATGATTTATTCGCAAAATGACGATATTTACCAGTTGTCTGGATGGTATGAGCAAAACGGAAAAGCGGATTATAGTCTATAAAGTTTTTATGCATCTTCATAGGAGTTTTTTTATCCAAAGTTCTTGGTTTATTCTCAACGACCATTTTTACTCATTTCAATGAAAGAATTTAATTAGATTATTTAAAAGAGCTCAACCAGCTCCAAAAAGAGCTGCTGAATTTCTGGGTAAGTTTGTTTTATAAAATGATTTTGTTTGGATAAAGCAATTGAAGTTACCTTGTTAATTGCAGCTTGGGTCGATAACAATCTGATTTCAATGTATTTTTTATGAAGATGAATTGTTGCTTTTGGATCATCACTCATTGGTTTAATTTCTTCATTCAAACGGTTAAGGATGTCAAGAATTTTCTCATCTTTACGTGCGGGTTCATATGATTTTTCAATAAATTGCTTCAATCTACTTAATATTATTGAATAAAATTCAAAATATGAACTAATATTATTGAATTCTATTCGGAATTTTGAACGTTTGAACAGAGTATATATCATTTGCCAGTAATACGGATATTTCAATGCATATGGATATAAAAGCTGGTTTATTTTCAGGGATAGAAGTCCATTTTCTTGTCTATTATTTAATTTGTTTTGTCGCAGCTTAAGAAGATCTTCCTTAATCTCTGTTGATTCTTTTTCAGGATCTATCGATTTAATGTCGATTTTAGGGAAAAATTTGATCCTAGAACGTGTCATATTTTTTTCAGGCAATGAAACACATGGAACAACAGGAGTTCCTAGTTTATTATGAAAATACGTTAATAATTGAGGACAAGGAATTAAGAAATTATAATTTTCACTCCTATATATGAATGGAACCCTAAGTTGATGCTTCTTAAAATAGTCTTGCATGATAAAAACGGTTCGATTATGTTTTAAATGCTCTTCAATTTCATTAGACAAAGTCTTAAAATCAGAAGTAACTATAATATATAAATTATCACAGCGTTTCATCCATGGTTGAAAAAGAAATTCATTTTCCTTAGAAGCGATTATTGCTACATCAATTTTTTGAATTTTATCACGAATTTTAATTTTTGTATGTAGAAGAGTCGATCCTGGATGGTACATTTCCCCAATATGGATGAATGGTATCAAAACTCCTTTTTCTTCTTGTAATGCTTTTTTAATTTCACTGTATCCTTCCATTTTGACATATCTATCCATGGAATCGAAATTATGATTTGGCATATAAAAAGTTACATCCAAAAAAAGCTCAAAAACGTAAGATATTAATTCTAAAGACCAACGTTTTAGATTTGATTTATGAATTATATGTTTCGGATATATATGCTTCCAAGTTTTTTCGACAGTTGGAAACCCTTTTTTATATACAAAAGGTCCAACAAGAATAGACAGTAATCGAAATGGAAGAAATGGAAAATGGGAAAAATGACGATACATCCCAGAAATTTGAACGTAATGTGCAAAACGAAAAAGGGGATTGTAATCAATAAAATTTTTATGAATTTTCATTGAAGTTTTCTTATCTAAAGATCTTAACTTATTCTCAACAACCAATTCTACTCATCTCACAAAAAATCTTTTAAAGTATTTTTTTGTAATAATGAAATAAATAAAAAGCCTTTGGATTAAAAAATGAAAAAACATATTTCAAAGAAAATGAAATGAAAAAAAAAAAAAAAAAGAACTAAATTACAATGGTTTAAATGTTTTACGAAAAATC
>JAUWMK010000176.1 GCA_030613185.1 Promethearchaeum sp. | reverse complement strand
TATTTGTGCTGTTTAGGTCGTTTTCATTAATTTTTCCTTCAAAATGAGCATCGGAACAAGCTTGGCAATGGTTTCTTGAATCAAGTTGAATTGAAAATTTTCCGCAAAAAATACAGAATGGCATATTCCAATCTATAAAATTTAAATAAATTAAAAAATTTTTTCATCCAGACAATTAATTTAACTCATTTTTTTCCATAAATCCATCAATTTTTTAGCATCCGATTCCAATTCTGGGCTTTCATTAATTAATATAGGTTTATACCCTTGCTCTTTAATTATTTTAAATAAGGGTTCAATATTTGGTCCCCAATTAGAATCATTTGTGTGGTGCATTTTTTCTCCCTTTCCGGTGTATTCTATTTTGGAATAATGAATATGGAGATTTTCTACTATATTCTTTCCTAAATTTTGTTCGATTTTTTCAAATACAGGCATATAGAGATTTTTTCCTATTATTTTTCCGATATTACGTGTATAAAGATGTCCAAAATCTATAGCAGGGCGCGTTTTATTCGTACCCACCTCATTACATATCTCAATTATTTGTTCTGTAGTACCAATTTGCCCTAGTTTTCCCATCGTTTCAGGACATAAACAGATATCTTTAAATTTTTCTTTCAATTTAGGGTAGAGATCCTTTGAAAACTCAATAGCCAAATTTATTCCGTCAATTATCATTTGGATTAAATTTCTTTTTATTTTAGATTTACCGTAGGTTCCAGGATGCACCACAATCCTTTTAGCATTTAACCAAACTGCCCATGCATACGTTTTTGCTAACCGTTCGATTGATTTTTCGTATATTTCAGGAGTTTCGCTAGTCAGAGAGATATAATAGGGGGCATGGATTGAGATAGCTACATTAAATTTCTTAGAATTTGCTCTAAATTTTTCATAGATTGGGGTATCGGAAAAATTTGTCATTCTACCTGCTGAGAATTCATAAGCGTTCAAACCCATATTTGATAAATATTCGGGGATTTCAAACCTTTTTCCTTTTCTGAGTTTATCATTTCGTCCTTTCATTAAAAATAAATCTTTTTTAACTCCAGTTGGACCTACTCTAGTTTCGTTGTTATCAAAAAGCATTATTAATATTAAGTAAAATAAAAATAAAAATCCCGTGTAATAAACACATGAAAATTCTTCTTTGGGGTAAAATTTAAAGAAAAAGATAGAAGCCAGTGGGGGAGCCGACTTCTACCCGTAGAACCGTAATTTTGTTTGTTTTGTTGTTTGTAAAATACTTCTTAAATTAAATATATAAAATACGATAATATTGGTAGAACACCATATATTACCAAATTTTAATCCTAATTATATCGAGTAAGAATATGTATTTAATGTATTATTGCAATGTATTATTGAAAAAAAAATTGTATTTTTTCCAATATTTCGAAAATCAAAATTCAAATCCAATGTTTTCAAAACCATACATAGGAATCTTTTTGTAATCTATTCATGATAATGATTGGTCTAAAAATTATTCATAAATAAGAATAACCTTTTAGAATTTAAGAAACAACTACGTGAACTATCATGTCAGAAAAAATCACAGGACAAAAATCCATTAGTTGCCCCGAATGCGGAAATAAACTCACATCTGAATTAGTAAACCTAATTATGGGAGGGGATAATGTATATTGCGAAATTTGCGGCTTTCCCTTCATAGGAGTTGATCCTAAAAAAGGTGAAGTTAAACCACTGGTCAAATCAAATTACAAAAAGAGAGATTCCGGCGAAACAAAGAAATTATCTAAAGAAGAACAACAATGGATTCAATGGAAAACCGAATTCAATCGCTGGAAAAACATTGTAAAAAATGAATTTACTGATAAAAAAAAAAAATGGAAAGTCAAAAAACAAGAAGAAAAACAAAAAAAAAAAGAATTCAGAGATCAACAGAGACAAAATATTAAAAATTTAAGACAAACTCAAAAATCTGAATCTAAACCTTCAAAATTTCATGTAAATGTCGAATTATCTTCTCCTAATATATATAAAGGGAAATCTAAAAAAACAGTTATCATCAATGAATCACCAAAAGAAATAGCTAAAATTGAACATGGATTCAATACTGCATTAGATGTTTTGATTCAATTGACTCCATTTTATTATGCATTTATTTTTATAATGACGATAGTCTCAATGTTTACAAACGGACCCACAGGCATATTTTATGCATTGGGTTCAATAATCTTCGAAGGTTTTATTATCCGGTTCGATATTAAAACAATTCTTCCATCAGAAAAAGAAAATAAAGTAAATCATGTAGGAATACCAATGATAATTGTTGGCGCCTTTAGCTTGCATTCATTTGGGATTGGAGTTTTTATTCTTGCACGCGGAATTTTGCATCTTATAAAATATATTCAAATTACAAAACATCAAAATCCACTTCATCCTGCAGTTGTTGAAAATGATTTCTGTGCTATTCTTTGGAGACGAGAAATTGTAAAAAGCATTACATTAGTTCTAAAACCCTTATCTCTGGTTTATTATTTCTCAGCAATTTTAACACAAATCGGAGAATTAATTAGCAACCCTGGTAGAAGTCCAGGTTTTCTATTATATGTCATAATTTCTGGTTTTATCATAATCAATATTTTATTTATCAAGATATTTCCTTTGATGAATGAACATAATGTCGAAGAATTTCCTGAGGATAAAGCGATCATTTTAATTATAATTGGTGCATTGTCATTAAGCTATGGAATGGGTGTTTTACTTCTAATTATGGGTATCTCATTTATTGATCTTAGAAACAGAGTAAAGAAGTTAGAGAAACCTTTACCCAAAGAAAATGATGTAGGGAAGCTTCATTTTCACTTGGTTGCAAAGGGGAAGAAACAAACAAATTCAGTAGGCCCTGAGAAACAATATTCAGAGCAAGCAGGAAAAGTTCGGATGTTTGATCGGGATACAGGAAAACCCTTAGATATCATAACTCCAATTAAAGAACCAACTCAGAATATTCAAACACCCGAACCAATAAAAGAAGAACATTATTCTTTCGATGATAAAAGAATTTTTACAGTATTAGAGTCAGATGTTAGAAGTAAATTGCTTGGATTACAAATTGATGAAGAAGAAAAAAATGAAGTTGCAAAATCTTTCATTTACTTAACTTATGAAAAACAATTAAAGTATTTAGATGAGTTAGAGCGCGTAAATAAGAAATTCGATGAAAAGAATCTTGTTATGATAAGGAGAATTTATGCACTACCAATTTCAAAACAACAACATAAGTTCCTTGCAAAGCAGCTTGAATATTTACCAAAAAATAGCCAAGAGGAATTTGTAATATTTTTGGAACAAACAGTACAATAAGAAATGAGAGTAGAAGTAAATGTCAGAAAAACAGATAATTAGACCCAAGAAGCCTAAAACTGGGGATAAAAATATTAATTCTGAAAAAGAAAAAACCTCTTCTAGCTCACAAAAGGATGAAATAATATCAAGTCTCTATCCACCTAAAACAAAATCTACTCCTAAAATCGAACAATTCAAGGAAGAATTTAAGCCATTTCCTGATACCAAATCTGATACATACAAAAAAAGTAGTAATAAATCTAAAGAGAATATAAAAATTCATCAAAGAAAAGAACAAGAAGAAGATCTTAAAGGAATTAAACCGACAATTTTTCAACCATTCCCAGCAATAACCCGATCTGAAGCTGCAATTTCGCCTGAAATGCCAATTTCCATTCAAAATGAAAGTATACCTTCCCTTGATAAAACTATCGACCAATTAGAAATAGCTAAAGAAAATCCAATTGAAATACTTGAAAGAGAATTTGAAAACCTTTCAACTTTAGAGAAGAATATTCTCGAAATTGCGAAAACAATCTTAAAAAAGAAGAAATACAGTTCTGAGCTTGAAATAGAAAGAGTGGAAACTATGAGTCCGTTAATGGAGCAATTGTACTCAAAATGCATTGCTCGGTTGACACATACAAAAGGTTTTTCAAAAGAATCAATTTTTTCCTGTATAAAAAGTTTAGTTGATAAAAAATGGATAGTTACGGAACAACGCAGAACAAGAAGGGAGATCCTTCAAGCTACAACATTAAAAAATGTTCTCAATTTCATTCATAGACACCCTGGAACCCATGCAAGAGATTCTCAAATAGAAAAAGAATTAAATATCACAAGAAATCCTTTCATTAAACATGCTATGGTGCTTGAAGCGTTTGGGTTGATTCGAACAAAAAAAATTGGGAGAACTCAGAATTACTTTTTAGAAAATGTTCCCGATATTTTCGATGATTTGGTCGTGTTGTTCATAAATCCACTCGTAACCAATATTTTAATGATATTGATCAAAGAAAAAGTGGGTTTATCAGAGATTGCACGACGATTAGGAGTATATCATGGTGCAATACAGTATCACATTAAAAATCTGATTAAAATGAATTTAATTACCAAAGTAGGCAATAATTTGAATGTTAATACAGAGTTATTAACTCGATATAACGATCTTTTTAAAGTTCCGCCCTTTGGGAATGTAATTAGTCTATAATTGAATCCTTTTTTTTGTTTATTATTTTTTGTTTTATCCAGTGAAGCACATTACCCATGTAAAATCAATTAGTGTGTGCATCAGCATGGAAGAGAATAATCCATACTTTTCCCAACAAACCCCAAATCCAATACCCGCGACAGTTGCTAACCCAATGTAGATCCAGATAAATTCTCCAGATGTATTATTCCAATGAGATATTCCGAAAATAAAGGAAGCAAGAATGATAATTACAACATTATATCCTTTTTTATATTTTGAAATATTTTCCTTCGCTGCTTTTAACATTTGGTGTTGAATGATACCGCGAGCAATCACTTCTTCAGGTAAAGCGATCGTGAACCAAATCCCGAGAAAAGTGATGAGAAACACTCCCACACCCTCCCAATTCGGATTCCATACGATAAACCCACTTAGAAGACCGATGGGAAGGACTATTATCGCGAATAAAAACAAAATGCCAATAGGAAACCCAACTTTTTTCAGATCGATGTTCCAATTAAAATATTCTGAATATTCGTCATATTGAATTGTGATAATGGCGAGACATAATCCTGACACCCATAACGCATTGAATGAATAACTCAAATCGATAAAACCATCTATTATAGGTTCTGTAGATCGATTATCAAACCCAATTGCAAGAATTAGAACACCTACTATATGAAATAATGGGCTCCATGGTTTTAATTTGATATGAAAGGTGGGTGCTATCATAATCAGGGCGGGAATAATATACCAAAGGATGTAAGAACCTAAGATTTCCTTCAGTCTGGAAGAAAAATCAGAGATAAAAAACCAATTGATCAATGGGATGAGCAAAATGCTTACCACAAAGAGATAATAGATTGATTTTTGTTTTAATAATTCAAGGAAACCACTATTTATGTCAGGCAAAAGTAAAAATAAAATCGTAATGGTAATAAAAACCATTGAAATCCCTAGTGAGATCTTCTGAACTAAGGAATTTTGGTCGGTGAGATACATTACTATTAACGGGGAAGCAATAGACAATCCGAATAAGAAGATCCATGAAAAAATTTTTTTCTTTTGCATTATGTACAATTTCACGCTTTCTCTATAAATAATTTTTAATGCTCTATTTGAAGTATAATATTTCAATAATGATATTTTTATAGATTCGAATTTACTTTTAGAATATAATCAAAAATTAAAAAATGAGTAGGAAAAAAATGAATGAAAAAGCAACTAAACTGTTCTGCATTGAATGTGGCAACCCTATCACTCAAGAACAAATTGAACTTTTAACTCAAGGTAATAAAATTTACTGTGAAACATGCGGGAAATTGATAAAAACTAAAACTGTAAAAATTGATGGAAAAT
Organism: Promethearchaeum sp.; assembly: GCA_030613185.1. Lineage (GTDB taxonomy): Archaea > Asgardarchaeota > Lokiarchaeia > Sigyniarchaeales > Promethearchaeaceae > Promethearchaeum. The sequence goes on along the minus strand of JAUWMK010000176.1, from coordinate 3,621 downwards.
CTGGTTCTGCAAAGAAAAACTGGAAAGAAATGGGTAAAAGCTTTGGGCGTAGGGTTAAAAAAGGTAGTAAAATTGTAAAAGAGAACGTTGGAACCCAATATAGTGAAGTTAAAAAGAAATTCAAAAAAACACCTTCAGAAGAGGAAAAATCCAATCCTCCTCCATATGAAGAAAAATCACAAGAAGTTCCTTATCAAAATATATACAGGGGTGGTGTTCCTAAACAATCAAATATCCAAGGAAATTTTCGCCAGACTACTGGTAAATATTCCTATTTTCATCAAATGAATATGACGACGGCTATAATTGAACTTATTTGGGCATTAGTAATTGGGGTCGTCCTCCTTATGAAAATGATTCCTCTTGCTGGAACCCTAGGATATAATATAGAATTATTAAAATCGGTAGTTCCATTTGTTGTTGGCTTAGTTGTGTTCTTTTATGATTATTTCTATGTTAGGATAAGGATCGAACGTCATGATTTAACAAATTATGGCTTAGAATATTTGATTGTGGGGATTTTAGGGTCAATCTTTGCATATGGGGCAGGGGTATTCCTTTGTCTTAAATCTTTACTCGTATTGGTTGTTGCCATAACTGATCGAGCAATTTTCTTTCCAAATAAATATAAAAAATCATTTGGAGAAGTTCTACTTTCAATTTTAAATAAATTTGCTTCACTATTTGGGTTTATTATTCTTGGACCTTCTATTTTATTAATTAGTGGAATGGATTCAGTTACGAAAACATATTTCTTCATTGCAATTGCTGTCCTTTTATTTGATTTTATAGCAATCCAATTATTTATTTATAAAAAGCCAATAAAAGACATTCCTTTGTGGGTATGGATATTAAAATTGGTATTGGGAATTGTTGCTTCATTTTACCATTTGTCTGGTTTAGTGTTAGCATTAGGAGGAGGAATTATGGTTTTAAATTCTGTTTTTTCAGAAAGATATTAAAATTTCCCTAATGTTTATATTTTCTTCTTTTTTGTATTCTATTAACTAAATGTCCCTCCCAGAAATTGATCTTTCAAAATATAAATACAAAAATATTTCTTTTGAAGATATTTATTGGATTGAAATTCTACAAACTGGGACAAAAATCCAGGATGAGATTAAGGAACAAATCTGGAGTTATTTATACACAATGGCTTGGGATGAATTTGGAAAGGATATCTTATCTGATGAAGAGGATGAACATCTAAATTTTAAATGCAATGAATTCACTTCTCACACCGATGTTAAATCATTTATCGCAGAAAAAACCGTAGATATTAAACAATTTTTGTTAATTGTTTATCCAGATGAGATTAAGAATTTAGATCTTGATTGATCTTGATTTTAGTTGATTATATAAAACAATAAAATAATTATTTCACTGTTCATTTTATTTTTCTGTATATTTATGGAAAAGAAATCTCAACAAAGTGGATTTGATAAAGAAAAATTAGTGAAATCCTATTCGAAATCGAATTATAGGATAGTTGGGCCTTTAAAACATTCTGCAGTTAAACCATGCCATTGGCAGGAACAAAAATTATTAACAGGACGTTCAAATCGGAACTGTTATAAGGGATATTTTGGAATTGAATCGGAGACATGCATTCAAAATACACCTACTTTGCCATTTTGCAATCACCAATGCGTTTTTTGTTGGAGAGATATTGAAACTGCTTCATTTGGTTCTGAATGGAAGGGTCCAATGGATGATCCAAAAGTAATCGTTAGAGAAATGATACGACATTCAAAAAATTTAATTGTTGAACACATAACTAAGAAAAAATCAATCGACAATTTGGATTTAATGCATAAAATTTTGTATACATATCATGACACAATAAAACAGCAAAATCCTGATGATATTGTTTTTGGAGAGCTGGATCTGGCTAAAATATTAAATACTACAAGGGCAAAAATTCATAGAGCTGTCTTAGTTCTGAAAAATTGTTCAATTCTAAAAAATCCAAATGAAGATAATTATATTTTACAAAAAGATTTTATAAATAGTATTAAATCTTATGAAGAAATTGATAAGCTAATTGCTAAGGACGTAACCACTAAAGAAGATATAGATAAAGTTTTTAAAAATGCAGAAACTCCTAAACATGCTGCCATCTCTCTAGCAGGAGAGCCAATGTTATATCCAAAAATTGGAGAGCTTGTTGAAGAATTTCGCAGTAGAAATATGTGTACTTTTATTGTAACAAATGGAACCCAACCCGAAGTATTAAAAAAATTAATAGAGAAAAATCAATTGCCAACGCAATTATACGTAACCTTAACTGCCCACACAAAACAAGATTTTATAAAGATTTCCCGACCTCTTACCAAAAATTCATGGGAAAATTTAATGGAAACGTTAAAACTTATTCCAACTCTTTCTTGTAGAACCGTTATAAGAATCACCTCTGTGAAATATCTAAATATTAATTTAGACATGGTTCCTGATTATGTAAAACTCCTTAAAATGGCGAATCCAAATTTTATTGATATTAAGGGATTTACGATTGAAGCAAGTGCTTTAAATTTGGAAAAACGCTTAGGAAAATTCAAAGGTGATCATACTCTTCGGGATTTTGGACCAAGTTATGACGATCTTCTACTTTTTGCACAAGAACTAGAAAAATTAGGAGGCTTTCCAATCATAGAAACTCATAAACCATCAAGAGATATACTTCTAAGAGGATCTTGGCCTGAAGGAAAATCAATAAAAATAGATTTTAGTAAGGTTTAAGTTAAGAAAAAAGGGAAAAAATAAGAATTTTATCTGAAGTTTATACGTGTACTTAGCTTTTGGAATGGAATTGGTAAAGGACGTCTAGGTAATCCTTTCAGATCTTTTTCAATAATTGATATTAATTTCTTCAAAGAAATATCATTAATTTGTTCGTTTGTTTTTCCATCAATTATCGGTTGTCCGATTAATCTTTTTCTAACTGAAATAGTTTTATTCTCAACTTCTTTACTTCCAACGATTATTGTATATGGAATCCATTCTGTTTCAGCAGTTCGTATTTTCTTGCCGATTTTTTCATCCCGATCATCATAATCGCATCTAATATTCTTTTTATTAAGTTTGTCTAAAATTTCTTCAGCATAAGCGCTTTCTTTTTCAGAAATTGTCATTATTCTACATTGAATTGGACTAAGCCATGTTTTAATTCCAGTTACCTTTTCTTTCTCATATCGCGCGCTAGTTTCTAGTAATCCCCATATGATTCTTTCTACTGCTCCCGAAGGAGAATTATGAAGTATGACCGGATGTCCTGTTTTGTTGTCTTTGGAATGCCACTTAATATTATATTTCAATCGTTTTTCTCCGTATTGAGTAATAAATTCTTGAGCAGATTCCACATCAATTTGGTTTGTACATAAACAAGCGGTTTTTCCTTGAGCGGATAAAACTGGGCGTTCATATTTTAAAATGAAATAATAATATCTTTCCGGCCATAGTTCGATTAGACTGGGCTCTCCTTCAGATGTGATGATATCCAAAATCCATTCTTTATGTTCCTCCCAAAATTTCTCAGTAGTTCGGATTACCATAAAGGATTTTAATCCCAAATCATTTAGAATTTGATTGGAAACGATAAATTGTTTTTTAAATTCTTCAACA
>JAUWMK010000221.1 GCA_030613185.1 Promethearchaeum sp. | reverse complement strand
AATAGGGCTATTTCAGAAGAGTATTTGATTTTACTAATAAACTAAATTATGTCGGAGTAATATTCAAATGAAAAGCAATATAAAGAGTGAAAAAACTAATTAACTTGTAAACTTAAGAATGATATATTTAACATTTTCTTTAAGATTAAAGGATAAAGAAGTGGGAAATATTGTAAGGATCATATTTTGCAATGATTATTAATGAAAAAAAATCGCATTATATATTCCGTTTTTAATACTCCCTAAACTATTATAAAGAAAATGGTAGAATAAAAAAAATCTAAAGACTGTCTTATTATTAATAATCTTTAGATGATTTTGATTTTATATATATACAGATAAAAATACTTTGATTAAGATCAAACGTGGAAATAATCCATGCCAAAACAATACATTGATAAAGATGTTTATACTGCCACTATAGAAAGACTGAAGATAATTTTTGAAAATTTTCCGAAAGTTTATGTTGCTTTCAGTGGGGGGAAGGATTCATCCATTATGATGCATTTAGCCATTAAAGTGGCCAGAGAAATGGATAAACTCCCTGTTCATTCAATGTTCGTTGATCTCGAAGGAAATTACGATACAACTTTGGATCATGTTAAAGAAATTTTCAATATGCCTGAAGTTAAAGGATATTGGATAGCTTTACCTATACATTTACGCAACGCAGTAAGTCAATATAAAAGTCAATGGATAGCATGGAATCCTGAAGAAAAAGAAAACTGGATTAAAACCCAACCCACACACCCAACTGCTATCGTAGATCAAGATTTTTTTCCTTTCTATCAATTTGGCATGGAATTTGAAGAATTTGTTGTTGATTTCGGAGAATGGTTTGGTCAAGGGAAGAAAACTGCATCCATTGTTGCTATTAGATCGGATGAAAGTTTAAATCGATTTAGAACAATAGTAAACAAAAAAAAGATTCGATTCCATGATTTTGGGTGGACCACTAAAGTCTCTCCTAATGTTTATTCAATGTATCCTATTTATGATTGGAAGACCGCGGATGTATGGACTGCTGTAGGAAAATTCGGGTGGACTTATAATAAACTATATGATTTGATGCATTTACAGGGTAGGACTCTCCATAAAATGCGCATTTGTCAACCTTACGGTGACGATCAGAAACAAGGATTGGACTTATTCCATGAATGTGAACCTGAAACTTGGTCAAGGGTCGTGAATAGAGTCCCAGGGGCTAATATGGGAAGTTTATATAGGGGAAATCCTTTATTAGGGAATATTAAAGCAATTTTACCCGAAGATGTTCCTTCTTGGAAAGAATATGTTATAATATTATTATCAAGCATGCCACGTTATGAAGCAGCGCATTTTATTTCCAAAATAAGGGTTTTTCTAAAATGGTGGGAAGATCATGATTACCCGATAGATAAAATTCCAGATTCTGCCCCAGTCAAACTTGAATCAGCAAAAAAATTACCAACATGGAGAAGAATTGGAAAAACCTTACTGAAAAATGATCATCTTTGTAAAGGTTTGACCTTTAATCAAACCCAAAGGCAACATCAAAGACAACAAGCTTTTTTTAAAAAATATGAGGAGGATTACCGAGAATATGATGTCTAAATCTAAACTGAAAGAATCAATTATATCTGAATTAAAAAAAATATTAGCTCCAATAATGATTGGCGAAAGAAGCACACAACTTGACATTTTAAATGCAATCAAGCTTGAATTATCCAAAATATCACCAATGAAAGATCCGGTTGATACAGTGCAATGGATCCAAGCCTCAAAAATTCATGCGAACGAATACAACCCGAATAATGTTGCTCCACCTGAAATGCGATTACTCATACATTCAATTTTAATGGACGGTTTTACTCAACCCATTGTTGCGTATAAAGATGGGGATTCCTATGAAGTTGTTGATGGTTTTCATCGATATCGAGCAGGTACAGAGACAAAAAATATAAAAAATAGGTTAAAAGGTTATCTCCCAATTGTGGCGATTGATAAACCAATTTCTGAAAGGATGGCATCGACAATTCGACATAATAGAGCCAGAGGAAAGCATGGTGTTAAACCAATGAGCGAAGTTGTCGGAGATTTAATCAAAGTGGGATGGGATAATGAGAAAGTTGCTAAAGAACTGGGAATGCAAGCTGATGAAGTCCTCCGATTAAAACAGCGTAAAGGATTGCCAGAATTGTTTAAAAATGGAGACTTTTCTCGAGCATGGGTAGAGGAAAAACTTTTTGCTCCCTTAAAAGAATTGAAAAGCAAGGATCCTAAAGATTTCTAAGATTGCTCAGATGATTGATTATTTTTGATATATTCAATGGTGCATTCCAAACGCTCACGATTCATATCAATCCCATAGCAGTGATGCCCATTTATCTGTGCAAAACGCGCTAATAATCCTTTACCAATTACTGGATCAAAAACATTCATCTTTTTCACGTGTTTCATAATAAATTCTACGTATTCGTGAGAATATTTCACTTCGGGAATTTTAACGTGATGGATGCTATAAATAAGAATTTGGGTGGGATTTCTGCATTTAGCCATGCCCTTTGTTCGACCGTTTAATGGGGCCGAATAATACAAATCACGTTCATAAAAATACGGAAATTTCTTCCAAGTAGAAAAAAAATCTAACACTTGCTGTTTATTACTGGGTCCTACCTCAATATGGTATTCTGGAGCATTAACCTTTTTCCAAATATTGCATAATCCGGAAAAAAATTGATTATGTGGTATTTTTTCCCGTTTTGCTAGTTTATACCATAATCGAAAGTTTTCTGGCTTGGGAAGTGCAGCATAAACTAAATCTATTGGGGGTAAATACTCCAAGAATGTTTCAAAATCAGATTTTCCTATTTCACCATGGCAAAAAGCAAAAGAAGGTGATATTTGAAAAATCTTTATATCGTTATCTATGAGCTCGATGTTCATTTTAATTTCTCACTATAATTCTCGTTCAGAATTTGGTCTGGTTTATATTTGTTTAATCAAAATCAAAACAATCAGATAAGAGATCCTTTATTGAATCCCAATAGAAATTTTCTATAACTCCATATTTTCTAAGAAATCTATCAAAGCTCACGCTTCTAACTTGAAAAATAAGAGCAACACTATCAGTTTTTAGACCATTAGATGCAGATTGATTTATCAATTTAGTGTATGAAAAACGTTGGGTACGTAAAATATGGCTTATCGGGATAACTATTGCGAGCTTTACTCTTGAAAAAACCTTTAAAATTAAGCATGGTCTATCCTTATCTTGTTCATGACCAATAATATCTTGATTGTCAATATTCAATTGAATTTGCCATATATCTTTTTCTTGAAAATGCACTCTATTCATCTGTTTCACTTGGAAGATTAATCGTTTAGTTGATCCCATAGTTTAAATTCTTGTTGGATATCAGAAGTAATATATTCCTCTTTAAACTGAATTTTTTTTATAATGTTTAAAGATACATTCAAAATCTTATTAGATAAATGAGGTTTTTGAATTTTTACTTGATTTAAAATCTGGTTCTCATTTAGTTCTGGTGATTTTTTTATAAAATACATTATTGACGAAATGGATTCATGAAAAGCATATGGCGATTTTTCCATAAATTTGTGCTCCGATATAAATTGTTTATATTTTTCTAATCCCTCAAGATCTTCTTCATGAATATCCATTTTCATTTCAGTTTCCATTTCTATACTCATCTTTGACCTATAATCAAGAAGAGAAGGATACTTGTAATAATCTTGACATAATTTTGGACTATATGTCCCATTTAAATAAAAATTATAATCATTATAATTAGAAAATTTAACACCTAACCATTTCAAGATATAAACAAATTTCTGAATGAAAAATCGACTTAAAAATTCTTCTGGTGGATTCCTTATATCAATTTCTAAATAATTTAATAAATTCCTAATTTTTTTATAATCTTCTTTCAAATTTCTTCACCAATGTTCTTAAATAATCAATCCATTCGAATGTTTTCTCCAAAATTTTCTCACCTTCAGGAGTTATCATAAAAACTTCTAACATTTTATTATCTATCTTGAATTTTTCTGAATTAATTGCTGCTGAATTTTTTAATTTTTCTAAATTTGCATATAACTTTCCATCTGAGATACTTAATCCAGCTTTTAATTCCCGGAACTGAAGCCCATCTCTGTGAAGTTTCAAGAAACTCAATAGCATTAATCGAGTCGCAGTAAATTTCTGAGATTCTATATCGTCATATATGGAAATTATCTTTTTTAAATTACTTTCCATCATTTTCACTTTAAATTTTTTATTATTTTTTATAAACCTCTATGATTTACTTTGAAAACCAAAGTAAATAAAAATATCGATTATTTTTCCAAAGTTTGTCTTACAATAAATTAACCCGATCGGAATTTTGATGATAATAAAATAGAAATAAAGCAGACTAAAAAAACGAGATTTTGCATAATCCTGAAAAAAATTGTTCATGGGAGATTTTTGCTCGTTTTGCTAGTCTATACCATAATGGAAAATTTTCTGACTTTGGAAGCGCTGTATATACTAAATCTATTGGGGTTACTTGCTCCAGGAATGTTTTAAAATCAGATTTTCCGATTTTACCATGGTAAAAAGCAAATGAAGGTGAAATTTGAAAGATCTTAATATCGGTATCCAAGGCCTTCATTTTCATTTTAGCTCTCCACAATCTACACTTCATTGGTAAATTTTTTAATTTTCAGCTATTAAATCTAAACATCAAATTCATTGTTATTTTTTATAAAAACGAGAACCAGTATAGTTTTATATTCATTCAACAGAACCGAATGATAATGACAAATAGATATTCTGAAATTGTAAGAAAAGTAAATCAAAAGAACCCAAGACACAATAATATGCCAATATTCGTTAAAGGTTCACCCAGAAATTTAATAAAAACCGCTTTTAATCTCCCCGATGGTAAAATTTGGCACTATACAATTGATTATCAAATTAAAAAATATTTAATTTCAAATTATCAAAGAATAAAAAATCCATTTAATGCAAATAAAATTGTTTCAAGCGATAGTTATAGGAGAAAAATATCTGTCAGCTCTAAAACAGGTATGATTGGAATTTCCAAACCTTCAAAAATTTCTCCTGAATTCCCAATCTCTGTATTAAAGAATAGTAAAATAACTAGTTCCGAGATATACAAATTATTTCCATCGGAACGACAATCCCAAGAATCTTTATTGCATAACACAATTCCTTATAAGCTTTTGATGGATTTAAGAGTGCAAATTAAAATTTTATCAGGAAATTTAAATCTGGCAATGGAACCTAATTTTCAATTTCATTCAGATAAGAATCTTCATAATTTATTAAAATCTAGCTGGTTTCAAAAAATATCTACATTGCTCAGAATTACTATCCAAAGTATTAATAGAATGAAGATAACACTTTCTTTTGGGGGGTATGGAAAACAACAATATCCTATTTGGAATGCAATGGACTGGTTGCTGGAAATTATCGATGAAAAAGGAAAATTAAATGAAAAACACATATATAAAACGGAAAATGACGGAGGAGTTACTGTATATGAATATTATAAAGTGCTACACAACATTACCTCTTCAGTTTATCAAGAATTTTCTCCCGCACATGCAAATTTAATCATAAAATGTCTACATCCTAAACATCTTGATAAATCTTTATCCTGTATTAAAATTAAAAAAAAATATACTTTAGAACAAGTTCTAAATGATATACTAGCAAACTGGAATAAAACTTTAAACGCTGATAGTTTTAAATCTAAATACGGCCAAACAAGTGAATTATGGAACATTTTCTCAACCAGAAGCGATCTCGATACTACATATTATTTTGTTTCTATTCTTCAAATAATAGCATACATCTCCAGATGTTCTAGTTCAGATACTAATCCCAAACTTAAAAAATCATCCAAAATGTTCGGGTTCAATTCGGTATTATACCCTACATTAAATAAATTAATAGAATTATATTCCCCAGGCATTAATTATGATTTATTAAGAGGAAAAACACCTTTAAACAATATAATCCAGAGCTCTGATTCACAAGTCCCATTTGGATTAGTTACATTGGCTGATAATCTTTTAAGAATTCTAAGCACTCCATGGAAATTAATCCAAAATCCTAAGTCTGATAGTGATCAACATGAACTTCTTAAAAAATTGACAGAATATATTCACAACAGAGGAGAATCCGTATACAATCCCATTGCTATGAATGTCGTTGATAATGTATGGAAATTAGGTGATATAAACTCCTTATTTTTAAATCAAATGAATCAAGCTAAACCCTATTTTGGAAAATTTGGTGAAAACAACATTATTAAAATAAGAAATGCGGAGAAATTTTATTGGTTAAATCAATATATATCGGATTTCGAACACGATTTCATCACAGCCCGTTGCACAATTGTTAAAGATGACACGAACGCAGATTACCAATTAAAACCAGGTTATAAATTTATAGCCGGTGGTGAAACCTTGGAAAAGGGAAAATTATCCAAAAATCTTGAAGTATCCAGAATATCCAAAGGTAAACTTAAAAAATCCTTTCTGGATAACGCAATTGGATTTCAAAATAATTTCGTAATCACAGGAGAACTCTACGGGTATAAAAAAAATTCATACAGAAATGATAAGAATTTCGGCGCACTGTCGTGGATTGAAAACGGATACTTCCCGATATACAGCCCTTATACAGATTTAACCAGACCATCAAAAGCCATGAGAATTAAGGAAATGGTTATGAAAACTGATGTCGAACACCCCGAAAAAACTAAATATATCGGAAAAATAAGCCCTTTCACAGATTCAATTACTCAAGCAAACTTATTTTTTGATCTATATGCCCACATCCTCGCCAACATCGATAAAAATTTAAGATTTGATGATTTCATAACACAATTAAGAATTCCCGAAAATATCACCAAATGGCAAATTGCATCTGTTCTCAACAAAAATCAAAAAGACACAATATCTTGGATTAATAGAATTCATTGGATACATGGAATTCGGGTAAACCAAACGAAAAACTTTGAATTCGATTATATAATTAACACACCACCCGATAATCCCTACAATTTAAAACCCGATCCGAATTACCAAAAAATTTCCGATCCTTTTAGCCCAAATTATGATCCTAAAATGGTTTCCGAATACATTCACAAATTTAATTACAGCCCAGCCCTTAAAATCACCAATTCAGATTATAAAGAGCAAAGAACGCTCAGCTACTACTACAAATGGTTCAATAACCTTAAGAAATTCATCGACACCCAAGATAAATTTAGTGAATTTATGGAAAATCCTTCAAATAAGCCAGATTTATACGCAAAATTGGCTTTCTATTTGATTTTTCAAAAATTTGCATGTTTAGATAAGAAAACACCCACCAAAATATCTAAAATAATAATTTCAAGTGAAAATTAAAATGAAAATTACATTTGTCTTAGGAATTATAATACTTGCCATGATTTTTGAAAAAAAACCCCACCATAGGCATAGCCATCATTGCCATCTACATCGCTATTAAACTCCAAAAAAAAAACACGACGTTAACAAAAAACTTATCAAAAGCCAAAAGAAAAACGCAATCAACATCATATTCACAATAGAAAAAGGATGTGAAAAAATTTCCCAAGCAATAACCGCAACCCGACACCCAAAACATGAATTTGAAACCGAATACGGCACCACAGATAAACCTAAAGTCAAGATCTACAACAGAAATACATATAGATACTAAAGAAAAGTAAAAAGGGTAAAATAACCAAAGAAAAAAATA
>JAUWMK010000375.1 GCA_030613185.1 Promethearchaeum sp. | reverse complement strand
TCAAAAAAATAAACAAGATGATTAAAAAGAAAAATCCTGACGAAAATCAGGAAGAAGAAATCCAAAAAGATCAAAAAAAGGTAAAGAAAAAAATCTAAAACAAATATTCGAGTCTTGAATTCATTATCAATACATTTTTTTCACGGGTTTTTTTGCGTTTTCTCTTAACCAGTGATATTTTTGGCAGCGGGATTTTGGTACAATTCAGGCGATTTTGATTCGATTCGGGTGAAATTATTCCCATAGATTTAAATATTAATGTTTTCTTTAATTATATAACCAGCGTTGACACTGGTTGATCAATTTTGATCAAGAAAAAATTGTCATTCTTAAAAGTAGTTATCTTTAATACCAACACATTTGGGTTGCTCGAAAAATACTTTTTTTTGACTCCCCTTCGCTCCTTCGGGAGCATTTCTTTCTTCTCTGTTTAATTTCGCGTGTTTCCGAGACTTCATCCTGCAAAACACTTTTCAAATACACCGAAATTTAAATTTTTTTTCCTCGTTCAAATGGAAGTGTTGTCTTTAAATTTTTTAATTTGGAAGATAGATAAATAGACTGATGCTACGAAAAATCGTAAAATATATTACGAAAATTCAAAACCAATTTAAAATTTTCAAATAAATCTTCTAAAACCAATATTTCAAGCCGTTTTGTAAATTTCGCTAACTACCTTCGACTTGGAGTAAATGGCAAGAAAAAGTGTTTTTTGGAGTAAATGGCGAGAAAAACTGTTTTTTTCAGGTTAATTTTTTATTAGTGCAATGAAGAAATGTTTCGAAAATACGATAGAGCATCAAGGTTACATGTATCGAAGACTTTAAGTGTAACTAAAAAATATTGTTAACAATCTTGTTTAAAATCTTTAGATCTTATTTACAATTTTACAATCATATTTCGTGGTGTTATTATAAAAAATTTAAATCTAACTTCCTTTTTAATTCATTTATGCAAAGCTCAACATTTACTTTTACCGATAAAGACGGAGTTGACATTTTTGTCTACAAATGGCAACCTGATAGTAGTCCTAAAGCAGTTGTTCAAATCGCTCATGGACTGGCTGAACATGCTTTAAGATATGAAAGGATGGCAGAACACTTAACTCGAGTAGGTTATATTTGTTATGCGAATGATCATCGCGGTCATGGAAAAACCGCAGGAGATGTAGAGAAAACTGGTTATCTGGGCCAAGGTGGTTGGGATAGTACGGTAGAAGATTTGAAAGAACTAACAGATCATATAAAAAAAGAAAATCCCAATTTGCCGCTTTTCTTCCTAGGTCATAGCTGGGGCTCTCTTATGGGTCAAGATTATATCCAAAAGTGGGGGGGTGAAATAAAAGGAGTGATTTTAAGTGGATCTAATGGGACTCAAAGTAAATTACTTATTTTCATGGGTTCATTAATTGCAAAATCACAATTAAAGAAAGGACCAGAAAAAAGGAATGAAAAATTAGATCAGATGACTTTTGGAGCATATAATAAACCTTATGAGCCCGCCGACACCAAATTTCAATGGTTATCTCGAGATCAAGATGAAGTTAATAAATACGTTGAAGATCCGTATTGCGGATTTGTTAGCTCAACAAGTTTATTCGTGGAAATTCTTAAAGGGCTGAAAATAATATGGAAAAAAGAAAATGAACTGAAAATACCCAAAGATCTTCCGATTTTAATCTTTACTGGAGATAAAGATCCTACAAATAATTTTGGAAAAAATCTTAATGTTTTAATAAAACGCTATGAAAAATATGGAATTAAGAACATCACAAAAAAATTCTATAAAGATGCTCGACATGAAGTTTTTAATGAAACAAACCGAGATGAAGTTATTCAAGATCTTATTAAATGGCTTGATGAGCATTTATAAAACGCTTATTATTTTTATTTTTTAATCAAATTTCTATTTTTTATCATTTACCATTCTCTTGAATGAATCATGTAGAAAGCTTTTAATTCTCGATTTTTTTCAATCGCACCACTTTCTAAAACGTTAGTAATATATTGAACAGAAGTTTTAATTTTTAACCTTCTATAATGATACTGTATAATTTTGTTGAGTATTAAATTGAATGCCTTCTCAGAATTCAAAAGCAAAAACCTAGCAACCATTGGGGCACCGTTAGCATTCTCAATTTGAGTTTTCTTTAAATTTTCAGGTTTTAAATTTTCTTCCAATTGGGTTTTTACTTTTAGGATCTTAAGTTCCTTTTTCTCCTTTGACAATTGCACGTTTTTTCTAAATTTTCCTATTTTTTGCTGTGCTTTAGCTTTTAAGAGTGTTTCTGTTGATTCTTTTAATGAATTCTCAATCATTTTTAGTTCATAACTTCTAAAATGATATTGAAGTCGAACAACAAAATCAGTTCTACTACCGGTTTTTGCTTGTGAAACCATGAATCTACTTTTATCAAATGGAAGGATTCTAGTATACCAATTTGAAAAAATGAATTCTGAATTATCCATTATATATTTCGCAATATTAGGGATAAGATTTGTTTGTTCTGCCTGGTTGATATCATTAATCATTCTTTTAGAGATCAGATCAATATCCCGTTTAGCTAAACCCAAGATATATTTTTGAATGGATTTTTTGAGTTTATCATTTAATGTCTGAAATTGGCATTCTTTACCAATATAATTGACGAAATATTTGAATTGAATTGGTTGTGAAGCTGCTTTTTCTATTTGAGATTTATAAGTTTTTACCGTTTGTAATAGATATTTTTTCTTGTATTTGAAAAGTGGTTGATACTTGATTAAATATGATCCATTTGATAAAGTAAAATATGATACAGTGGAATTTTTCTTAAATTCTAGATAAAATTGCTTTAATTTTGTTTCATTTAGAGAAGAGATATCAAGAACTGGTTCTAGTAAATCTTTAAAATTTTGTATTTTATCTTTTGGGGGAAATTGTTTATATTTCCAAATTGGGATCATTCCTTCAATTAATTCAGGTTTAATAGCATGAATATTTTTAATTTCTAATTTAAAAATCTGTTTTACTGCCTCAATCCCCTTATTCACGGCTTTTACACGAATATCATTAATAATACCATCGATTTCCCCTTCTTCAAGCAAAAAGAATGTTAGCGGAGACATCATTTCATTTAATCTAATTAAATCTTGAACTCTTTTTCGACGAATTTTGGTATATTGTTTCTTTTCTTTGAGGAATCTGATGAATTTTTCCATCTTCGTCATCATCTCTCGGTGAACTTGTTCTTTATTATAACATGAAACACAATATTTTTGTTTGATATGAACTGATTGATCTAGATTTTGTTCAAGACCGCAAGATTTGCATGTGAAGAAATTTTTTTTCCGCGTCATTTTTTTCCTCTAATATTCCATTCAAAATAATTCGCATGTTAAAATGGTGATGATATGAGAATATCATTTTTCATATTTCAAACAAGTTATATATCATTGTTAAATTTATTAATCGTTTTTAATAATTTCTTAGATATAGAATTAAATGTTTCCTCTGTAGAATCGAGAATTAAAGTATCATAATTCTGTAAGATGGTTTGAATCTGTTTAAAATTTTCCATATCCTCTGGTAACTCATCAATTAACATATTTTTTGATTTTCTCAATTTACGAGTGAATTCGATTTCAAGTTCGTTCTTAAGTTCTTTTATCATATCTTCTTGTGATTTTTCAGGATTTGGGGGTGTTATTGATGCTCTTGATTCTAATATATCCTTAATTTCACCATAGCGTTGTAATTTTTGAGAACTACTATAATCTTCTCCTTGAATATCAAATTTCAGATCAACCCTATGTATGATATTTCCACAAGGATATTGTGTAAGAATTTTTCCATATTTTTCAGCCTTATCATTAATTGTAATACCATAAATATACTTTAAATTGAAATTTTTTCTTTCAATAATATTAGAAGTATCATTTAATAGTGTTTTATGATTAATCTCATCCGTTTTTGAGCTATATACTCTAAAATGACCATGACTGTGAGCCCAGCCTAATAAAATCTTATTATTTTCCCTTATATATTTTTGAACTTCTAATACGCCTTCTTCAGATACGTTTACACTCGTTTCAGATAAAGAATGATAGGGAATATATATTTCAGTAATGCGCGCTGGAATGTTTGATGGAAAATTATTAGAATCTGTGAGAATGTAACAATAAACTTCTAATTTCTTTGTATCTTCTCCATATTTATCAATGCTAATTTCATTAATTGCCTTCGCCATCATGATCACATCAGAAAAAGCTTTTTTTGTCCAAGGAATAGTATCAATGGCAGGAGGACATTCAATCTTAAGTCTATTAGTACCTAAATTCTCACCGGATATTTCAAAAGATTTTGGATTTTCACTTGAATAATTATTTAATATATCATTTTTTATTAAATCATCTAAGGATCTCTCCAATGTGATATCCTTTTGATTAATTTCTTGAAAATTTGCGCTTTTATCCTTATTATCTTCATTTATTATAGTGGATTCTTTTTTTTCATTAGAAAAATCGTCATTAGAAAACAAATTTTCAAGAGAATCTGAGACATAGGTTTTTTTTTCTTTTTTTTCATCATTCATTCA
>JAUWMK010000067.1 GCA_030613185.1 Promethearchaeum sp. | reverse complement strand
TCAAAAAAATAAACAAGATGATTAAAAAGAAAAATCCTGACGAAAATCAGGAAGAAGAAATCCAAAAAGATCAAAAAAAGGTAAAGAAAAAAATCTAAAACAAATATTCGAGTCTTGAATTCATTATCAATACATTTTTTTTGCATGGGTTTTTTTGCGTTTTCTCTTAACCAGTGGTATTTTTGCAGCGGGATTTTGGTACAATTCAGGCGATTTTGATTCGATTCGGGCGAAATAATCCCCATAGATTTAAATATGAATGTTTTCTTTAATTATATAACCAGCGTTGACACTGGTTGTTCAATTTTGAACATGAAAAAATTGTCAATTAGTTCGGTTTCCAAATAATTAATACCAACACATTTGGGTTGCTCGAAAAATACTATTTTTTGACACCCCTCGCTCCTTCGGGAGCGATTTCTTTCTTTTCTGTTTAATTTTACGTGTTTCCGAGACTTCATCTTAAAAAAACTTTTCGAATGCACAGAAAACCAAAAATTTTTCCATATTTTTCTCCGCTCTCTATAAAGGGACTAATACTACGAAAAAAAATGTTTCGAAAATACGATAGAATATCGAGGTTGTATATATCGAAGACTTTAAATGTAACTTTAAAATATTGGTAACATATTTATTAACAATACTATTTAAACAAAACAAAAAAATTCCACTAAAAATGGGTTTTTCAATAGGTACAAGAATCGATCTATAAAATTAAATGATATTGCATTTCTGCATAAAAAATTGTATTTGTTTTTCCATTAAACACAAATTTATTTCAAAGCATAAATATGAAATTGCAATAAATGGAAGAAAAAAAATAATGAACTCACAATTGCATGCTTTTTTAAATAGGATTGGAGATAATTTCATCCAAGACTGGTATAATATCAGAGATATTCAGAATTGGATGATGGATGAGACCTATAGAAAACGGGTTCAATATCCCTATTTTAAAAAGAAAACTCTTTTTTCATGGGTATCTTTCAATAAAAATCCCAAAAACAAAAAAAATCCTTCAAGATTTTATTATAAAAAATTAGATTCCCTTTTTCGATATTTTTTTTTGAAAATGTTCTCTGGTTTTAATGAAAAGCATTTAATTCTTATTGGTATTGAAGGACATGTTAAAAAAGAATCAGAGCTTTTTTTTGAATATGAATATAACCTAAGCTCTGAAGAACTTGATGAATTTATAAAATTCAAACACGATTATAATCATCCTGATCACCATTATCGAATTATATCATATATATTTAATCTCATTATCATGGTTTTTGGTAAAATAATAAAAGATTTAATTAAAAATGATGCTCAAATTCATATGCTTTGTGCCAAAATAAAAGAAAGAGAACATACTGGAGAAAAATATTTACATTTTTTATTTATTATCGAAAAACCAGATAGATCATTTCTAAATGCATATTTACATTATTTAATTTTTAATTTTGCAGAGGTTCTTCCAGGAATTGATAGAAGATTATTAAAAAGTTTAAATAGACAAAAAAATCAAATATATCCTATCGCTTTGAAAGAATATCCCAGAAGTTTAAGAAGAATTCCAACCGTACTTTATATTCTTCAACGAAAAGTCTATGTATTGAAACAAATAATACCGATTCTTGATATTTTAAACTTTGTAGGTTCTCGAGTTGAAGATACAAAATTTCAAACTAATGATTTGGTTAATGAAATCATTAAAGAAAAAATCTGTGATGATTGCGAGAATAAAGATGGTATTTTCGAAATTTTTGATTTTCTTAACAGAACTGCTTCACTTTTTTCAACTTTTCAAGCAAATAATCGAGCTAATATCTCGAGACAATATCAATTATTCTTCTTTTATTGTCAACATTTTTCCTTGCGTGGCTTAAAAACTATTCATGAAAATTCACATGTCTTCTTTCCTGAAAAAATCAAAGATTCACTACTAAAATACTGGGAGATTTTGTATCAAAAGGGAATCAAATTCGATACTTTTTCAAATTTTCTCAGAAGAGGGTTTTCTCTTCCTACTGACGAAGCTCTTGATATCGTTTTCAATAAGATTTTTAATAAATCTATTAATGATCTTAATGAATCATTCTTTGAAGTCTATCTTCATTCTTTAAATACAAGATTCAACTTATTAATTGATGAAATTAGGAAAAAAAACCCAAAATTTGATTATACCTATGAAGAAATAATCCATTTTGTATTTATAATAATACATAACTTGATTTCAAAGATATTTATCGCCGATAAACCAGAGGATGTGCAACAAAATTTTAATGATCCAATTTCACGGTATACTCCAAAAAACATAGCGTTAAGAGTATTAGAATTACGGATTTTTAAAGAGATCCCCCTGTCAGATAACAATTGGCAGGATTACTTTACTTCACGCAACAAGGCGCTGGTCAAGAAAACATTAAAACCTTATGCAGATATTCCTGATTCGTATTTTTTCACGCCAGAACGGCTCCTTAAGATAAACATGATATATGATCGAGGAAATCTTGAAACAACTTCATACCTTGAAGAGTGGATGATTGAAATTATTGTTAAATTTTATCAATTTCAAATTAGTATTAATGAGAAATTACCAAAATATTACACAAATAACGATTTATACGAAAGTTTCTTCATGGAATTTAGTAAAGGAATAATGGACACCCAGATTAGGGAAAAGTTAGAAGAAATCACAGAATTTTTCGTAGAAATCTGGGATAATAAAGATTAAAATCATTTCAAATTCGGTAAATTTCTAATAATTCTTCAGGGTTTTCCAAGACATTAATAAATTTTACAGCATTTTCAGATATTGCACTTTTTAATTCAAAATCATTTGAAAAAATCGATCCAGAAATTGCAATAATTGATGGATCCATCTGAGATCTGATTTCATCAAGATTTTTCACACAAAGTACTTTTTTTCCTGTCAAATCTCGAAATCCTTCAAGGATTACAATTATTTGTTTATCAGAATCCCTTTGATCATGCTTTTGGGATGATTGAATTATCTTTTTAATCAGATCCAGCATAAGAAGCGGATCCACTTTTTGATTAAATAATATTGCAGATTCATTTGGACTCTGTGAAACTACAACATCAGCACCCGCTTGGGAATATTTCCAGGTATTTTTACCAGGAGTGTCAATTGAAAAATTATCTTGATGAATGTGTTTAAATGCAAACACAACATAATCCCGTTCATGTAGGTACGATATAAGCTTTTCAATTGATGCTGTTTTCCCTGATTTCGAATATCCGATAAATGAAATCATCTGAATTTGATTAATAGGTTCTTGATCACTTTGGTTTTTATTTTTATTTCCATTATCTTCTATCATTTTAACTTCTGCAAACTCCTTAAATAAAAAAAGGCTACTTAAATAAAAAAATTGCTTAAAATATTTAAGCTATTATGATAAAAGTTTAACTAAGTGATTTTCATTGGCTACCATCCCTAATCTTTCGAATCCAATTTTCATATTTGACGCAAATTTCTTCATTTCCTTAAAAGAAATCAAAGCCCCCCGACCATATATCAATTTAGCATTTGCCCAAAAACGGATCAAAGTCCATTTTTACGTATCTGGTCAAATCTTCAACGAATGTCCTTTTATAGTGGGCACGGATTTCCAAGAATTTGAGAAGGGTGTAAAAATTGGGATGATCAAAGACGAGGAAATTTCTATTGTAAAAAAAGATCTAAAAAGAAAAGGTGTCCATTCTTTTGCCCAAGATCCTGATTTATCATTAATTGCACTCAGCAAGGAATTAAAAGATAAAAATGAAAGCAATGAGATTTATATCGTTACTGATGATTTTAAATTAAATCAAAATGTCGATGTTATCGGATATCGGGTAAAATGCTTATCTTTACCTGCATTTTTACAATTTCTAGGTAAAAATTTAACGGGAAAACAAAAAACATATTGGAAGGTTGCTCGGAAAAAAGTATTGAAACTTAATTTAGACTATATGATGAGCAGATCAACAATTTATAACCCACAAGCTAAAATCGCATGGTTAATTGAGAATGCAGTCAATATTGCTGGAGAAGGATTTCAATTAAATGAGAATACAAGCACAATAAAAGAAAAAGCAAAGAAAAAAGAAATTTCTAATGAAGAAAAGAAATTATTGAAAGTATGTGAAGATTTCATTCAGAAAAAGACAATTTCAAAAGAAAACCGAAAATTAATAGAACCTTATAAATTTGGGTTGGAAGAAATAAAAAAAAGCAGACAATTTCTCAAAAAAGCTAAACATGAATTAACAAAAAATGATTTTAGATCTTCGTTGAAAAATATCAGGCTTGCAAATGAAAAATTGAATCGAGTATTCCAATTAATGGGAGCTAAATTGATCGAGAAAAATTACCAATTCTTTGAAAAACTTATCGCATCGGAAATTAGCAAAACAATCTTTCTAAAAGCATATATTTTAATTTCGCTAAACAAAGTCGTTTCAGCGCTAGATTCACTGGATGAAACCGCTCTTTTTGCAACGATTTCACGTTTACCAAATACTGTTCTCTCAATAAATTATCTTAAAGGATTGTTATACATTTTCAATTCATTTTATAACAAAGCAATTGGTCAATTTGCATTTAATTATAAATTGGCAGAGGCACTTCAAGTTGATAAAGATCTTGCAGAAATTTTAAAATTAAAGGCAATAATTGGTGAATCTATTACTAGCTTCTTAATAGATCAACAAGCGGAAGCATTAGAGAAAGTTGCTTACGTAACAGACAAATTTAAGCCATCATTTTCCAATTTAATGGTTGCATTAATTGATTCTGGAGATTACTTTCTCGCAATGGGCTTTCCTGAAATTGCATCCAATCTGTATTCGGAGGGTTTAGAATGTGCAATTGATTCAGGTATCAAATGGAAATATAATTTCTTAATCAGCAAAATGAAGAAAGCCTATATGTCAAGTGCACTATTAGGTACAGAAGCACGCCCCACAAATGAAATTTCATTATTAATAGATAAATTCCATGATTTAAAAGATGTAGAGACTTTTAACGATCTTATGGTTGATCTCGCCACTTTTACAAATAAATTCTACGAACCTTTCAAATTCTTTACTAAAGAAAAGAAAAAACTTGTATCATATTATGACCTGCCTAATGAATTCAAAGAAAAATGGTTTTGCGTCAAAATTCAAGAAAACGCTGCTACAAACAGAACCACTCTAATTGGTTTCAGGGAAGAAATTGGTCTGATCGCCTTTGATGTGAAATTAAAGAAATATCTTGAAGGTGTTCCCGAAAATTATACTATTGAACTTAAACAAAATGCAAAAATCAGGATTGATCCACCCGAATCCGCAACTTTGAATCTAATACGTGCAGTTATAAAAATTGGCAATCACGAACGTGATATTGAGATTAAACGAAATATACCGATTTTCTTCAACCAAATGAAAATATAGGAAAGGAAAAAATTATTCTTTTGGTTTTTTGGTTTCTTTGGTTTTAATATCAAGATTTATAATACATTTTTGTAATTTCTATAATATGGCAATGGCAATCGGCGACCAACTCAAGTGTATATGCCCCGATTTTTCCCGCAAATTACTAGAGCTCTAATATTGAAATGGGAAAATTTTTTAAAAAATAAGGATAGATTGTTAATTAAAAAAAAAACATTATTCCCTAGAACAACTGAAAGCACGAAACTATTATCTTATTATTCCAAAGTTAAGAAAAACTTATCTAATTTTATCACGTTTGCGTCTATCATCAGAAGATCTGATGTGAATCTTGTGCATGTGAATCGCACAACTTATACAGTACCACTGACTGATTTGTCTTCTGGGCACTATTGCACCACTATCTCGTAATTCTTTACCGATTGTTGCATCAACTAATGAAACATACTTAGTAACTCGCTTCGCTTTACCTCGTGGAGTTATTCTTCCACACTTTGCGCAGTGAACGCCACTGTCCCTTCCTCCTTTCGAACCAGTGCGCCCTCCACTTTTTCTTTTTTTTGGCATTTAATATTTCACTAAAAATCATTTTTTACAATTAATATTTAAAAAAAACCAGCCATTACAAAAAAAATTTTTGATATCATTAATTTTTGGGCTATTTTGCATTTTCAGAATTGAAATTTTCGGCATTTTTTGCTTTCTCATCTTCTTTGGCTAAAATTTTTGCAACTTTTTCCGGCATTTTATTATTTAGCCATTTATAGGTCCATCGAATTCGGGCCAGTAATGTTTGCATACATAGTAGAGTATAAATTATGAAAAAGACAGGGAAAAACCATTTTGAGTACGAGCCGTTAAAATATTGGGTGTCTACTGCGAAAATAATCCATTCAATTACATAACCAATAACAAGAATGAAATATCGTTCTCCCCTTTCCATTAGGCCAATTCCAGCCATTATTACGCCTTCTAATTCTGCTCGGGATCTTGTATAGGAAATAAGAAGCATTGTAATCAGGGAAATAAAACCGATAAGGTAATTCCAGTTTTCATCCCAAATGAAGATTAATTGACCGTACATCAACCCTAATATAATGATAGCGTCCGATAATCGGTCAAGTGTGCTATCTAAAAACGCACCATATTTAGAACTTTTACCAGTTTTTCGCGCAACAGAGCCGTCAATAATATCAATATAACCTCCAAGAAAGAATAAAAAGATTGGAGTGCCAGCCCACCACCAGTAATACCAAGGAGTGATCACGGAATAATTATAGAGAAATAGGTTTGGAAATGCAAATCCAAGTGCAGCAATAGACGATACGACAAATCCAATGACGCTTATAGTATTGGGAGATATTTTGTATTTAACACAAAATTTTACCGGTCCTTTGATAAATTTTGGTAGTAGATATCTAAAATTATTTAAAACCATTTGCGGGCCTTCAGTGATTGATTACTGTTTGGGTAGTGATTTGGTAGTTATTGGGTAGTAAAAGAAAACACATTTATTAAATTTCATTAATCGAAGGAAAACGAAGGAAAGCATGATCCTGAATCCACACATTAACATTTTAGGTCACTGTAAGGATTTTCCATAAACTCCCTAAAATTCTTCTCATGTCGGGATTTCACATAAGATATGAACCGAATCATGCAGGGTCGTATTTTCTTGTTTCAGAAAAGGGTTGCTGACAATCCAATCATGGCAAGCACAAGGCAGTCTCATGGATGAGCCTAAGATCTGATATTATAGAAAATACAAGCTCCAGACTATTGTCATTTGATTTTGCGCGAAACTCTCATTCACTTTAAGTGTCAAGTCTGACCTCGAGTATAATGACATATCTTCTATCAATGCATCCCTATATAGAGTATGAATTTTGAAAATTTATAATCATTGCATTTTTGAAAATAAGAAATTTTTTAATTGTAATTATGCTTTCAATCCAATCTCAGCATAAAATAATGCTTTGATTTCTTTTGTGATTGGAGTTTTTATAATGTGAAGCTGATCGGTTAAAATATAAGAAATTTCGTGTTTGTAACTCTCGATTATTTTTATTAGATTCTGTACTGATACTGATTTTTCGACGAAAGTGTTCAGAACACCTTCTTCTCCAATTCCGATAAGAATCATAATTTTATTAGTATATTCAGTTAATTGCGTAGTGACTTCACCAAAATCCATGAATGCACCTTGAATTGCCGCTGATTCGAACATAGGAGCGGTGAAAGCAGATACAGTGCTAGCAAAATCTTTCTCTAAATTGGTAGAACTCGAATATGCATCCCATCTGGAACGCGCTGAAATTAAATTCCCGTCCCGATCCATTAACATTACATGGAGTGTTTCAGGGATTTTATAGAGAATTTCCTTGAGAATTTTATCTAATCTATTCGAATCTTTTTCGTTCATCTAACTTTCCCCCCAAAAAAATTTTGAAACTCCTAAAATTGTGAATTCATAGGAATAATATAATGTGGACTTTTAATTTTTTCCTTTATTTCCTTTTTTTTTGAATTATGTGAAATTAATTCGAATTTTAATAGAAATCCATATAAAGACAAGATGACAAAATTTTATTATATATGCCTAAAAAATCAGCAAGTAAAACAAAAACAGCAAGTAAAACAGTCTCGACAAAAACCAAATCAAATTTCAAACCAGATATGGAAGATATTGAAATCGTGATGCAATTTGAAGGAAGTGATGTTGTAAAAAATGGAATGAAAACTTCTATATTGGGAAAATTTCTGCAAGAATTTAATCGATTGGTTTTCTATCTTGCTAATTTTCGAGGATACATTAATAATAAATTCCCAAAATCTTGTTTTGATTCATATATGACCAAAATGAAAAAAACCGGTATAACAATTGTAATGAAAAATGCACCAGAACCTGAACTGAACCAACTTTTTATCGATAATCCATATGACGCATTATTTTTTGATCTTAATGAGTTAATTGAACATATTGAAAATGATGCGGATAATTCTTTCTTTCGATTAGCTTATGCACAACCATTTACGCGCATAACTTTACTTGATTGCATTCAAAAATTGTGTCCAATAAGTAATACATCACTTAGGATTTCATATTCACCTATAGATACTTCTTTAGATCAAAACGCTCTAGAATTTAATTTCTCGGAAATACTGAAATCAAAAATAATAACATGGATAGAAAGTGAAAAAGGAAATTTACCATATATAGACGGATTTTTCATAGGATATAAAGAGGATATCGACAATTCTATCTTTTGGATCAGGGATCTTAATGATCGGGAGATAATTTGTGAATATGATGTAGAAATCCATGCGAACCTTGTAAGTTCGGTGAGAAGGTTCGATCTTTGCAGAATTTATGGAACCTTTATTGAAAGTCCGGGGAAAGATCCCTCAGTTAAAAATTTAATAGATATCCTTAAGTTGGACGAACCTGAAAGTGAAAATATTGAAAAAATTGTAATGGAGATTGAAAGTGATAAAGATTTAGTTAGTAGTCTCGAAACAGCTGAGGAAGAAGTAAAATCAGGTAAATTCTTAACACGTGAAGAACTATTAGGAGGAGCATTCTAATATGATATATTCTGAAGTATATTTATTGTCATTTAATGATTTATATACGCTAACTTTCGCCAATCGTTATAGAAAATTATCAAAAATAGACCAGAAACGAATAATTCAACTAATTGATGATTTAAAAGAAAATCCAAAGCTTGGTAAAGAATTAACTAAGTTTCATGGTTGGTGGAGCGCTAAAAAGGGATATCTTCGGATAATATTCTCAATAGATTGGAATCGGCAGGAAATCATATTTCGATCACTGGCCGCTAGGAAAAAGTGGAAAAAACATTAAATTCCTTCAAAATCTTGACTTGCAAAGAGTGATTTTATATCATCAGTTAGTGGAACATCGGTGATTTCGTAGTTACTTAAAAGAGAACAGATTTCATCCCTGTATTGTTTTAATACCTGGAACACATTGCCAATTGGAATAGATTTACGAGTCATAACCGTCAATAATCCTTGTCCTACACTTATTCCAAATAGAAATCCTTCACTGTATTCTGTTAATTGAAATTCAACGGAACCAAGATCCATGCATGCACCTTGAGCAACAGCAGATTCAAACATTGCACCGCTAAAGACGCTAACTTCTCCAATTTCTTCAATACATTCTGATACACGAGAGAGTGAAGTAACCAAAATCCCATCCCTATCTATAATTATTATGTGCAACATTTCCTGCATAGAATATAGAATCTCATGGAGAACTGAATCTAACCGTCCTGAATCATCAATAATCAACAAATATTCACCCAATATGCTTAACATTAATTTTATAAATTAGGTATTTTTTCAAAATTATCCTAAATTAATTACAAATTTTTCTTGTAATAATTATATAAATCTATTACTTTTTCGGTAATATGTTTGGATCATATGTGGATATTAACTAGATGTTATTAACATCAAAAAAGCAATCTTAATCAAATGCAGATATGGCTTTAGAAAGTCTAGACTTCAAAACAAACTATTATACAGAAAACGGAAAAAGTAAGTCAAATAAGTCAACCAGGTTAATGAGTGAACGAATTCTTCAAAATTTCACTAAAAAGATACAAGAATGTTTTCCATCTTATGAAGGAGTAATTATCAGCGATTATAACGGATATTTACTTCATTCAGAAATAAAAAATTCATTAGATGAAAATTTACTTGCTCTAACTTGTATTTGTGAAGGTCGTAATTTTATGGATCTGTCAAATTATCAAAAATTAATTCGACCGCTTAGCAATAAGATAAAAATGCTGGTTTTACTAAAGAAGTCTTGGAGAAATAAAAAATTAATTAAAAATTTCGATGAAATAATTGAAAAAGAAAATCCAATTTAAAAAAGGTGAATTAAATTTTTTTTATCGCTTTTTACCAGGTAAATCCAGATTAAGTTTGAGTACTAATTCTTTGAATCGATTACGAACCGTGACCTCTGTAACTTGACTTACGCGCGCAATTTCACGCTGGGTTCGACGTTCTCGATAATAAATTGATGCCAGATAAATAGCGCTTGCAGCAAGACCTGTTGGACCTCGTCCAGAAGTTAATCCTTTACGTTCAGCAAGACTTATTATGTCATGTGCCTTCTTGGCTACATCTGAACTCAATTTTAACTCAGACACGAATCTATTAACATAATCAGTAGCCTTCGTTGGATTACTATTCAAATTCAGTTTTGAAGCAACGAATCGATATGAACGGCCTATTTCTTTTTTATCTACTCTAGCAATTTCAGCAATTTCCAACAGAGTTCTCGGAATATTGCACAATCTACATGCAGCATACAGACTAGCTGCAGCAACACCTTCAATACTTCTTCCCCGAATCAAATGATTTTTTACAGCAGATCTATAAATTTTTGCAGCATTTTCTCTTAATATTTTATTTAAACCTAAAACTGAGCTCATACGATCCAATTCAGAGAGTGCAAAAGTTAAATTTCGTTCTGTTGCATCAGAAACCCTGATTCTGGATTGCCATCTCCTTAACCTATAAATCTGACTTCTTAATCTACTAGGTATTTCCTTACCACTAAAATCCTTATTCTTCCAATCAATAATTGTACTTAGTCCTTGATCGTGAATTGTAAACGTCATAGGAGCTCCAACACGGGTTCTCCGATCTCTTTGTTCACTATCAAAAGCTCTCCATTCTGGACCAGTATTTATAATTCGAGATAGTAAGACGAGCCCACAACTGGAACAAATTAGTTCACCTCTGTGGCTATCGACGATCGAATCCATCCCACGACAATTAGGACACATATTATCCGATTCTGATTGTTCAAAATTTACCATGCTTTTTGCCATTATTTATTTCAAGTCCTCAATTTTTTTTTTGAATTTATTTCGGATTTATTTACTTAATTATTCATTTTTTTTTTGTGGGAAATTTTTTCTTAGATGGTCTACTTCGATAATTTTTCTTTGTGGGTTTACGGTTTGAAGGCAAAGTATACAATGACATCCCTCTATTGTTTAAAAATTCATCATTTTGTTTATCCAAAGATCTCAATATTTTGATTGAAACGAAAGGTTTAGCAACTGGACCAAATATATCTGCAATATTACCAATTCTCTTTTTTTCTGAAGTATAAACAGGTTCTCCAATTTCAGGGATTTTACCAATACTTTCCCAACTGGAAGCACGTATGATCAGATGTTTTGAATGTGATTTTCCGAGGATTTTCCCAATGTTCATAATTTTCTTTCCTCCGATTTAGAGTGGAAAATAATGCATTTTATTAAAAAAATCGAAAGAATTTATTAATTCTTTTGATGATTCTGATGTATTAAAAAAATTAATAGAAATTTATATTTAAAACTTTGGAAATTTTTCAATGATAATTTCCAAATTTGTTCAAAATATTTCAAAAATATATGATTCCTTATGAAATTTCTCTTCTTAAAAAAACTTAAAAAGATTGAGCGAAATCCTCGCACTCTCTATATTTTTTATTTTCTCCCATCAAAGTGGGAAAAAAAAATCATATTAATTTTTTATTTCTGATTTCACATTTAAATTTTTTGATACCATACGAATTTGTAGTAATAAAAACATCGTATTCCATTAATCTAAACTTGATTTCATCCGCTTGTTTCCTTTCTTTCCTTTCCTAATTGCATTTATGGGGGGTAAGTTTAGTAATTCAGATCGGGGATCGTAATTTTCCATTTTTAAATTAGAAGCAGATTCATTAATTATTTGCTTAATTTCTTTAATACCGATCTTAGTTTTGGTTGAACATTCGATCACATCAAATACTGAATACTTTGATTTTAAATCATCAGGATTTATATCAAAATCCGAAAGAACCCTAATAAAAGTCTTTTTAATATCGTCTCTTTGATATCTATTAAGTTTATCTGATTTATTGAGGATTATTATAAAGGGAATTTCATTTTTGATGAAGTATTGAACGAATTCTATTGTAAGCGGGATTGTTTTTTCATTTTTAAAGTACCATTTTTCAAGTTCATCCTTTAGCCGATCCATAGCAACAACTAAGAGAGTTAGAAATATATTGTCCCTATCTAACCTTAGATATTTCAGAATTTGATTCTGAACAAATTCTTCAGAAGAACGACTCAACCTTGTCATTCTCCCAAAACCAGGAAGGTCAATAACATGGTAATTCAATTTTGGATCATTAATTATTGTTAATCTAACGGTACTTCCTGCATTCTTTCCAATTTTGCTTTTGAACCACTTAGGATGCGATAAAAGTAGTTTTGTCAATGAGGATTTTCCGACGTTGCTGTTACCAATTAAGCATAATCGAGGAAAATTCCCACGTGGATATGAGAAGTTGGTTTTAATATTGTGTCCCATTTTGGATCAATCCTTCTTTGAAAAGTTAAAATATCTAAAAATCTAAATATCTAAGAAGTCATCACCTAAGAAATCTTCAAACATTTTATTCTTTTCTTTTGTTGTTAAAATAGGTCTCTCGGAAATAGGGTCCCCTATCAATAATAAAATTTCTTGAAGAACTTTAGGATTAATTGCAATTTGCAGTTTACCTGCTTTAAATTTAATAATTTTTTCAAGACCTAATTTTAATCGAAGAACGAAACCTAACCCAAAGTAAAATTTATGTTCTTCTAAGGGTTCTACAGGGTTTTTGCTTGTAACCTCTTTAAGTGCTTCATATAACATTTGTTTAGATAATATATATTCATCATCTACATTAAAAGCAAGATGCCATAAAGCGTGGTATACAATTTTTGTTCTACGCTCACCTAAATATTCAATTAAATCTTCTCGAGTTGTTTCTTTTATTCCTCTGGATTTTTTTTTAAGTTCCAACTCAGCTTGCATTTTTGCTTCTAATTCTTCATCGATTTCAGGTTTAAATTCTGGTTTTTCCTGTTCAGTAATCTCTTGTCCGTCAATTGCTTGATTGTCTAATTCAGTTAATTGCTGATCTTCTGCAATAATGTTTTCACTAATGGCTTCTTGCATATCAGCAAGATCATCTTCTGAAAGATCACCAAGACTATCAAAATCTGCAAATTCCAATAATTCTTGTTCCATTAATTCTTCATCGGACAAGGATTCTTCTTGTCGGAGGGATTCGGACGTATCATTTGGAGAATTTTCACTAATTTCGGGTTGATCTTCAATTTTTTCGGGTTTTTCAGTTATTTCAGGTTGATCTTCAGTTTTTTCGGGTTCTTCAGTTATTTCGGGTTGATCTTCAGATATTTCGGGTTCTTCAGTTATTTCTTGATCT
Organism: Promethearchaeum sp.; assembly: GCA_030613185.1. GTDB lineage: Archaea > Asgardarchaeota > Lokiarchaeia > Sigyniarchaeales > Promethearchaeaceae > Promethearchaeum. The sequence continues at coordinate 1,965 of JAUWMK010000067.1, read as the reverse complement.
TCAGGAATTTCATCTTTAATGGTATTATTTTCCTCTTCTTCCAATCCCATATTTAATTTATATAATGTAAATGTAAATAAGTTTTTTTTGAATGAAAACAAAATTTCAATTGTAATGAACGATAAAGATGTGCTAAAAGGTATTAAATTAGTAATTTTTGATTATGATGGAGTAATTTACAACATGATAGAACCACTTCGACAAACAGTAATTGAAGGGACAGAAAAATATGGGCTTAAATCATCGGGTCTCCAAGAAGATATGCGAGAAGTTTTTCATTTACTGGAATTCGCTTTAACAAGGACTGTGGCTGATCAAATATTAGATTCAAAGGAAATGTTGGATATTCAACTACTTAATGGAATACCTCATTTAAAACGTTTAAGAATTGCGACATCTTTCTATGGAGAGTTTAGGGATAAGACAAAAGAACCGATTTTATTTGATGGAGTTGAGGAACTGATCAAAAAATTGCATAAAAAAGGAATCAAAATGGCAATTCTATCAAATAGTGCCAAGAAGTACATTTTATCAACTTTGGAACAATACAAATTAATAAATTATTTCTCGACCATTTTAGGTGCAGCTGAAGTGAGAAAAGTAAAACCCGATCCAGAAGGTCTTTTAAAAATATTAGAAATAGAAAAAGTTAAAGTAAAAGAAGTGATTTTTATTGGAGATATGATAAGCGACACGGATGCGGGGAAAAACGCAAATATAAAAACTGTAGCAATCGCCAGCGGAATCCTTCCTGTAGAAAAGCTCGCTGCTGAAAACCCTTATGCTTTAGTTCATAATATCCGGGAACTTCAACAATTATTTAATCTTTAAATTTTTTAAATCTTAACGGAATATAGCTCTATTATCCATGTTAAGAATCAGTTTGAGTTCTACTTCTAAGAAATTAAATGAAACTGTTGCTTTATTTCTTTCAAGATCGGTTTATTATAGCGCCCAATTTTCTCCCAATATCTATAGCATTTAAAAAAAGTATTTTTCTTGAGAAAACCTTGATCAACCATCGCCAGCAAGAAGTTCGGAAAAAGAGATATATCTAATTGACAAGCTATTCCTTGGAAAAATAAAGGACGGTCATCTGTAATTATTGTAGATCCGTCTCGTTTCCCCATAATAAATAGAGAGGCATCAGCATCATCAAATTCGGTAAGGTGATACAATTTTTTATATTCTTCAATTTCTTGTTCCTTAATTTTAGTATAAAAATCGAAATTAATTTCTTTTAAATCTAATTTAAAATGGTCATATTCGAGTTCTAATTCGGATGTAATACCTATACGGAATTGGGATAGAAGGGGATAGAAGTTAATATTATCGAAATTTTTTAATGCTTCAATGTTTCTTAAAGAACAATTATCAAAATAGATTATTTGCATTTTAATTTCCTAAGATATATTTTGATTTTTCATTAATAACGTCCAATCTTTTTTTTTTGCATCAATAATATTCTTAGTAATCAAATCTACTGGGAAGGATTCATAAGCACCACGTTTTACCCATTCCGATAAAAATTCATTATAATCTAACCCAGAAATTTTCCAAGCTCCTTTAAAACCGACTTTCTCCTTACTCAACATTTGAAAGGCGAGATTTATGCGATCAATCTTTAATTTCTCCTCTAAAGCTCGTTTGGCTAGTTCAGCCACCGAAATACCTTTTTCTTCTGCAATTTTTTTAACGATAGCCATTTCATCACTATCTATACGAAAATTGACTTGGTTCATAAATAAATTATAGAGTAGAATGATATAAATTTTTGCTATAAAATATAGCATTTATACTAATTTATATTCTAAGATTTAAAAAGGCAATGAATATTAATTTATAGAAGTATCTTTTCACATTTCAATAACTCTTCTGAGACAATCACTGGACAGTTGAGAATCCCTTCAATCCGTATACGTGCACTTGGGGTTGATCTCAAGCCAAATTGTGCTCGGGCAACAT
>JAUWMK010000011.1 GCA_030613185.1 Promethearchaeum sp. | reverse complement strand
AAAGATTTTAGAAAAAGACTATATATATAATCCTTTAAATCAACTTTCGATGATAATCGAAGCATTGCGGGTAGATGACAAATCCAAAAAGAAAATCCAAAGACATAATGTAAAGATATTTGGGTATGATGAGCACGGTTTGTTTAATAATTGCATTTTGGTGTATGTAGAAAAAGATTTTGCTAACCTTTGGGAATTTTATAAAACAGAAGTATTAGAAATTGACTATCCTTATCCCTTAGTTGGTCAACAGTTTGGAATTCAAATAGAAAAACTCGAGGATGTAACAGCAATTAGATATGGATGGACCAAGCACAAAAGGGATGGAAAAATAATTACTTTGCACCATATTTTTGCTGATTTTTCCATCAGAACCATGAAAAAAGGAATAAATGGTAATGGTGAAGAAATAATAAATTATTGATGAGTTAGACCTTTTATATAATCAATTTTTTATCATTCCATATAACAATATTAAATAATCAAACTCAATAAAAAGGTGAAAAAAAATACCTAATTGCGATTGGGGGACTCCGTGTAATTGTCGAGAATGCACTGAAAGCCACCGAAGAAATATTTGCGATGTCTGTGAGGAAGGAAAGACGATAACAACACATTCGCAATACGAAATGGATAGAAAGGGAAGTAGTTTTTACCAGTTCACAAACTATTGTCAGAAATGCTGGAACGAAAAGAAGAATGCAGATGAGATTGAACGAAAAAAATTGGAAAAAGAACAACTGAAAAAGGACGAAATGAAGGCGCTTTTAGAAGAGAAGTTAGAAATCCTTGAAAATGTACCCATTCCCATTAAGAATGCTGTAACAAAATACAGAGAACAGATAAAAATAATTAATAGTGATAAATGGATAAGGAATCATATAATTGGGAGTTTTACTGATATTCTCAAAGTAGAAAAAATGAGAAACCGCTGGTATTGTTGCCAAAATAGATTAGAATTAATGGATTTTAGACTTTATTAGTAAGAACTTGTGAAATCCTTATCAAAATATTACTTTAAATTAATATGTTGAAGAGATCATGAATAAAAGGAAAGAAAATGAAACTGAAAATATGGAAGAATATCATAATTTAGAAGATTTTATTCCAAAAGCTGAAATAAATAACAAGATAGAATTTAAGAAAAGTGATTATAGGTTATTACAGTTACATACCACTAGGATAGAAAATGAAGGAAATAAGTTCACTGAAGAAGAAACTACTTTTTACATTTATAAATATGATAATACATCGAATATCTTCATGAAATGCCTTTATATTTCATTTTTGAAAAATTCCCAGCATTTCAGCAAATATAAAAAAGATTATATTAAAAGAACATACCCCCTCTACCCGAAAATCATCTCCAAAGTAATTATTAACAAATCCAATCAAAATATCGGATATATCAATTTTTTCTTCGAAGAATTTGTGAATTGCGGCTATATATTGAATAATTGGCAAGATATAATTAGAAAATCTTGTGATTTATTATCCAAAATGAGAGAAAATAAGATTGGTTATATTCGATGTTTAATACATCTGATATCTGTTAAGCATCGATTTTTGAGAAATATAGCTCTTCCTCCCGATATTGATAATTTTATTGATGATTGGGTAGAAAAATATGATGGAAATACAACCCTGAATCCCTATTCAATCATAGATCCCATTTTAACATTTTATGAAAAATATAATAACCAAGAAAAGGTAAACCAATTAAAATCTACATTTTCGAATAAAATGCTTTCTTTTATTAGTTACCATTTGGAACAAGCGAATTTAGATGAGAAAAACATGCAACATTTGATGTCGAAGAAACATTTTCTAAATCAAAAATTGACTGCTTTAAGAAAACTTAGCTCAGATAGTCAATTGAAAAATGAAATTAAAATGGAGATAGATGAAATCAGTAAGAAATTTTCTACTTGTACTACAGGCTATGGAACTTTTAATGAATCAATGCAAATTACTGAAAAAGAGATTAGAGCGCATCTTGAGAAATTTGATGGTCAATCATTTGATCTTGTTCTGTATCAAATAATGCGATATAATTATTTCATTCCAATTGAACGAAAAGATGAAGATTTTTATACGTTTACTGGTTTATTTGGAACTCAAGTATTCTATCCAAACGGAAAGATAAAAAAGGTTAAAGATACGAATCACAAACCAAATGAGAAAGGAAATTTTGATATGAATCTAAAATGGAAATCATATCAAATGAATTATGCTTATATCTCTACTCTATTTGAACAATTAATAGAAAGGTATGATAAGGAAGAGGTAATTGGCATGATTGCTTTTATATTCCATAATTCAACTGTATTTGATGAAGCATCAGAAATCTTATGTCAACGAGGTCTTATTTTCTATTTTAGTAATGATTATATTAGTTCAATTAATAGTATAATCTTCCAGATAGAAGCAATTTTACGAAATATTTGTAACGCTAAAAAGAAATCAGTGAGAGTTGTTGAATCAGAAAAAGAAAGACAATCAGGTTTTACAGCTCTTATTAACACTATTATAAAATTTGATTTAATTGAACCGAAATTATTAACATTGATAAAATGGCTTTTATTGGATGAATCAGATCAAATTGGATGTGATCTCAGAAATTCAATTGCTCATGGTTTAACTTTAAACTCTCAAATTGCTCATATATACACAAAATATAATGCTATAATGTTAATTTTGATTGTAATCAAATTAGCTGGTTATGGTATTGATGATTCTCTTTTTGGAATTAAAGAAGAAATATCGTCCCCGAACTGATGAACTTTTGTATGAGTAGTTCATCATTTAGATATTTTTTCTATTCTAACACCTAATTTACAAGGAAAGAATTAAGATGAGAGTTCACGAGAAAGCCAAAACTGATCTAAATCCATTAGATTTTAAGAAACCCAATAATTCAGGAAAAAAAAATTTGATCGCCCTGAGCAAAGAACAACGCGCAGAATTACTAAAAATTTCCTACACTCAAAATCCCAGACATGGATTAATATTCGAGTTGGCATTAAATACCGGTCAAACATTGTATTGTTGCTGAAGAAGTTTATTGTGGAAAAGCGAAGAAATTGAGAAATGTTTTACAAAGAATTTGAGGAGAAATTAACATTTATAACGATATTAAGGATAACAAAAATTTTTGTAAAAATTTATATTCTCAAAGAAACTTTATTTTTATATGATAAATGACAAAAATAGACGTAAAGTGACTATCTGTCATTATCATTTAATTCTATTCACAAATAATTCTTTTTTCATTTTCAATGAAGATGACTACAATAATTTATTAAAAGTTTGCATTGAAGAGTATTTTGTTGGGAAAAATAGATATAATAAAACGGAATTAACCTCTTATAAGATAAATCCTAATCATGTTGAAATTGTTTTTCAAGTACACTCCCAAACCAAAATGGAAGAATTGATTAAAAGCATAAAAAATTATCTAACCGACAAATTTTTCAAAAATTTTCCAATAATGCAATCAATAATGACCGAACAACTTTGGATTTATAATTATGAATGTAAAAAAGTAATTTCACCAAAAAAAATACCATCGAATCTTAATTCATAGTTATTAAAGGCCCCTTCAAATTTCTTTGTTTGAAAGATTACGCCCTTACATTTATTACTCCTTTAATTTCATTATAAACTGATCCAAAATATAATTCATATATTGTTCTTGTTCAATAATACCGTAATTCTGAATCAAAGTTTTCATTTGAACGATTTCGGTAGAATCTTCTTTATTTAGCGAAATCTTTCTTAAAGGTTTTTTAAATACTTCCAACCCATTAAGATATTCTTTAGGAGGATGGATTATTTTTATGCTCTCCACAGATTTATTAACTAACGTTATAAGAGTTTGAGCAATATTTATGCCACCTTTATCATGATCTGTCCAAATATATGCACTTAAAAAAGTACAAGAATTCATTATTCGTCTAATCACTGCTTGTTGGAAATGAGACAGATTCCCTGAAATATAAACTAAAAGAATATTCCTAAATTGGGGAAAATTCATACATATATATTGAAATGGAGCGGAATTTTCAATAAATAATATTTTCTTGCAATTGCTTTTAAAACTTGTCAAAGAGTTAAAATCTAATACTGAGAATCTTTGAGGTATACATGAATTTTTTTGTAAATGCTTGTTTTCATCAACCAAATCCCCATAATAAGAAAAATATTCAAGAGAATCATACAATCCGAATTCTTCACATTCGATTTCATAAAATTGGTGAATAATTTTTCGAATATCTACTTTATACGGTTCAATATCTTTTGAAGGTATTTTTGAGTATGGATGTAATAACTTATGGGAAAAAGTTTGTGCACTAAGATATCTCCATGAAATATAACCCTGAATCGAATTCCAGTGAATTAAGCATAATAATATTTTAAAATATTTAGAATAATCACCAAAGGATTCTTTCAATGTAATTTTAGTGGCACATTGAAATTCTTCACAATTTGTTCTCAATAAATTCATTTGATGTGTTAATAAGGAGATTAATTGTCCAGAGGGGGAATTTAGAATTTCTTTTTGAAGTTCTTCTAAAATAATATTCCTTTGCTGTTCTTTGGAAAAAAATGGAAAGTAATTAAGCATTTTTTTTTTTAATCTTTCTGGGATCACATACCAATCACTTTTTTTTTGATAATCTTGATGTTTCTCAATAAAACCTTCTAAAATCAATTTATTACATATTAAGGAAAAATTACTCTGAAGTCCATCTCCCAAGTATTGATCAATTCGTTTTTTCCATTCTAATCCTTTGACTTTCTTTTTAGAATGGTTTAATTTAAGTAATTCATAAAGGATATTTTGTAATTCTGGTGATAATGACTCAATTTTACAATCTTTTCGCTCTCCCGAATAACAATAAAAAAGTATTTTTCCGGTTTTGATAGTTTTTCCACATTCCTTACAGATTTTCTGAGATACAAAAGTGGATTCATAAATTCCAAGATTGTTTTTTTCTCTATTAATTTCCTTATGAATCATTCTTGATGAGAAGTGTAGGCATTCTTGATTGTTCAATTATTCACAACCTCTAGCAGATTATTTTTTCTAATTTTCTTTGGATTCATTTCAAATGCAATCCCAAAAGATCCTTTCTGGGTATTAATTCGCATATGGATAATCCAATCAAATAAAGACAAATAATTTTTAGAATATGATTTTGGAGAAATCATAATTAACTTTTCCGGCATATATTTTTTAAACATGGAAGTTAGCACATATTGTTTTTCAACATCAAGTTCTTGATCATATTCATCCAAAATCATAAATTCTCGAGGAGATATTTTATTTATGGCTAAAGTGAATGCCATAGCAATCATTGTTAATTGTCCACCCGAAAAACTATTTTTTTTTACTTCTATCAACTGACGATCTACATGGGTTGTAGCATAGATATGCAATTCATATAAATCGCGCAATGGTGTAATCTTGATGTTTCCTTGCATTCCCAAATCCCCCATAATTTCTGAGAAACTTTTTGATACATCTTCTTGCCATTTATTCTGATGGGCTTCGAGTTGAGTTCTAGTTTCTTCAAATTTTTGATTCCAATCAATTAATTGTTCATTATATATCTCTCTTTTTTCCATCATATCTTCCAATTCTTTATTCTGGATTTGATATGTTTCAACAGATTCGAATAAAGCATTTTGGATATGTTCTTGTTGTAGTAATTTTCCAAAACTATTTATCTCGACGTAGATGTCATTTTTTGAGATATTAAGCCAATATTCAGGAGTTATTAATTTTTCAGAGAAATTTTTTAAATCTATAATATGCTTGTCAATATCTTGAAACTCTTCTTCAATAAACTGCAGACATAATTTATGAATATATTCAATATAATCGCGAGGATAATCCATGATATCATGTGAAAAGGGAAGAAGATCAGAATCCTCCCCTAATTTAATCACTTTTTGATTTAGTTTATCACGATCTTCTTTGAATTCTTCAACTTCTCCACTTTTTCTAGCTTCCCGACCATTTAAATTCTCCAACTGATCTTGGATCATTTTCTTCTTTTGAAGGGGGTTTTCTAATATTTTCTTGAGATCTTCAATTTTTTTCTCGAGATGTGTATTTTGATTTTTAATATCTGACACCTTTTGGTGAAGTGATTTCATTTGCTCTTCTTTTTCTTGTGAAAAATACTTATTATATTCCTTCCAAGATACTATCAAATCATCATTTTTTTCCTTCTCCGTTTTCAATTGGTTTCCTTTATTATTCAGATTTAGTAATTGCTTTTTTAACTGACTCAATTTCTCTTTATTTTGGTCATATTGATATTTCCGATTTTTTTCTCCAATTAAAAATTCCCTGTCTCTAATGTATCTTCCGCCAAAACGATCTTGACTTACACAATCCAAAGATACATAGCGATATTGAGCCAAATACAAATTTTTATCTATGATCCTTTTTACGTCTTTAATATTTTTCACAAAATATGTATTATGAAGAAATCGAGCAATCACCTTTTGGGACAAGTCATTGGAGAATTTTTCGGAATGGACGGAATAGATTTTCGAAGAATGGATTGCTCCTTCAAAGATTGAAGGTTTATTAATCTTATCTCCAATTAAAAATTCAGGATATATTATGTAATGGCGGAAATTATTTTGTTTTGCAAGATTTAATGCTTTATAGTAATATTTTTGTGCTACAATTACATTATATTTATTTCCACCTAAGACACTTTCAAAAGCTTGAGAATAGTCTTGGAATTTTGGAACAATGTCGAGAATTTCATAAAAGAATTCAAAGGGAATGGAATTTTTGTTCAGAGATGTTCTAAAATTTTGTATGTTTTTTGGAGGAGATGCTTTTCCTTTTTCATAATTTTCAATTTCATTAAGAAGACGGATATTTTCATCATTATTTTGTTTTTCATTTACCCCAATTTGAATAATTTGATTTTGAATTTCTATCGCTTTCTTTTCTAAATCTGAAAATGGCGGGATATTTTTAATCCCCAAAGACACTTCACTTCTTCTCTCTTCGATATAATATAGATCTTTTTCATATTCATCTATTTTGTAAGAAAGACCAACACTCTTGCTTTTTAATGATTCAAGTTTATTCATATTGGTTTGGTTTTTATTCTCCAGATTTTCTAGAAGGATTTCTTGATATTTGATTTGGTCTTTTATCCCCTTTAATTCCAATATATTTGACTCTAGATCCTCTTCAAGCTGAAAACGTTCTTTGTTTAAAATTTGAATTTCATTTGCTGATTGGATACTATGGATTAGTTTTTGGAATTTTGAATATTTTTCTTGCTTTAATTGATATGTCTGTTTTTTCTCATAGTTTTCTTTTAATTTTCGAAAAATATTCACTGAACTTTGTTTATCTGCAATAGCATGAACGAGTTGTTTATACATCTCGTCGACGTTTTCCTTTTCATTCTTTATATCAAACATTTTCTTTTTTATTTCTGAAATCCCAATTATTTCCTCTAAGGCTTCCCATCTCTTACGGGGTGAAGTAATTACCCAATGTCTTGCAGTTCCTTGATCTAAAAATGTTAATGAATCGTCAACATCCACAATATTTTTAAGGACATGACTTCTTTCCTCTTTATAATTATCAAGTTCTCCGTATTTTATATAACGAGTAGCACCTTTCCCGCGAACTAATTTACATTTAACCCAAAAAAATTCAGGAAATTCTTCTGAGGTTTGAGATTGATTATTCATTTTTACTTCAATGATAGCTTGATCTTTTCCAGTGCGAATTATGTCATCAAAATTTTGAAATCTTTGTCCGAAAGCAATTTGAATTGCTTCAGAGATACTGGTTTTTCCAGAACCATTCAACCCATTTATAATCACGACTTGATCTGGTTTTCCAAGATTAATTTTTCCCCACATATAAGATCGATAATTTTGCAGGATTACTTCTTCTGGAAACAATTTAATTCTCCTCCTTAGAATTAGTTTTTAATTGATTATTCATATCAAAATTTAGTTCTTCTGAGAAATTTGGATTATTATTAGATGGAGGGATGTCTTCTCCCTTTTGTTCTCCGTTTACATCTTCTACTGTTTTAGTTTGATATGCTGTTATTTTTTGTTGTAGTTTAATATAATTTTGAGGTAAAATTGAATGAAGTTTTTCTGAATATGTCGGATCTGCCCCCATCGTTTCAAAAATTGATTGAAGAGTTGAAATTGGAATGGCCATTTTTCCGATTTCTGTAGTCTTGAATAAAATTGCTTTTGTTTTTTTATCTTTTATGGTGTCAATATATCCGAGATTTTGAAGATGTTTTATGCTTTTTTTGATGGAAGTTTTTGAGAGAAATTCCGAAATCTTCATTTCCAATTCAGCTTCATCAATAGGATTATTGCTCTTTTGCTCATTAATAAACACCAAACACAAAATTACGATATCTGTCTTATTTATTTTTAAAGATCCCCTAGATAGGGGATCATTTGGCAAGATACCTGCTAAAATAACACGAGAATCGGTCGCGGTTAAATGAAATTTGCCCCGAAATTGTCGGTTGATAGTAGTAATGAAATCTTCAAGAGAATAATCTCCATATCGTTTTAGATAAGTTATCACTTTTTTCTTGCTTAAACCTGCTTTTGATCCATCACCAATTTGCAATTGGAATAGGAGACGATCAAAAATCTCGTTAATATTGTTAAAAAGATTTGTCATGTTCCTCACTTCTTTTCATTTTATGAATTCGGGAAATTTCCCCTTCTGAAAAAATTTTTACATGAAATTTATTAATTTCTTTAGCTTCAAGGCTATTATAATCCAAAATTTCATTTTCAATCAATGAACTCACTGCAAACACCCGAGTCATAGTTTTATCTAAATTTTTCTTGAACACTACTGAACTTTCCAAGATCGAATCATTCTGAGGGATTAATCGCATAAGATCATCTTTTGTTAAATCCAAAGCATCAGCTTGGTTTGCGGGGAGGTTTTTAAGATCATCAATCTGCATCTCGATTAAGTGATGGTCAGGGAGAATGTCTGGATCTTGATAAAATTTGTTTAATACTTGTTTAAAACTATTGAGAATGTTTTTTCCGGTTAGTTGGGATGGGATTTTGATTGTTTGAATTTTTGAATCGTTTAAAAATGAATCGTATAGAATTCTTGTTTTCCCCAGTTTTCCCATTTCGAGTAAAGAATTTTCCAACTCGGACCAGACATAAATCTCTTCTCCTTGAAGAGATTGATAGGTATATGATGGAATTTCCTTTCCGAATAACTTATAAATAAAATTTAATGCATCTAGAGTAATTTGAAGGACTTTATCCCGATCTGGCATTGATAAAAATTTGAATGTCCCAGTTTTTGTTATCTTTTCATACATCGGTTTAATTTTTTCAGCAATTTTGACTGATTGTTGTTGACCAATGATTTCGTACAATTTAGGTGTAACATTTTTCAAATATTTCTTTAAAAAAACAATATAATTTAAAATGCTTTCTGAATCAATATTTTCATTAGAAAATAAAAGATACTGCTCATATTCATGTTGAGCTTCAAAAAGCCCCCCTAGTAAACCTAAATGTTCTTTTCTAGTTTCTGTACTTAAAATTATTTTTACATATTTCCAAATTATTAATCCTAAATCTGTTAATTCAATTTGATTCACTTTATTCATTACTTTTATTTTTCGCCTCAGTAAGCTATTATAAATATTTTCCAATTTAATTAATGATAATTCCCCATATTTCTCTTGCCATTTCTGATGAAGAGATTTTGGATTAAATACAGGTGTGTCTTTTGCTTCTGCTTGGAATAAAAGATCAATAAATCGAAATGTGTTTATTAATTCTTCCGATGTGGAAAAACTAGCTATAAATTTACTCATTTCTGAGAGAAAAAATAATGATTTTTTCGACTCTTCATGAACGTTTTGAAGTATTTCAGTTATAGATGTGGTTTTTTCTTCAAGAGCATTATAATCCGGGAGATTTAATTGAATTTTTTCATTTTGATTGCAGAGAATGCTATTTTCGTTTTTTGGTATGGGTTCTAATGTTTCTGATTTAGAAATAGGATTTATTAAAGACTCTATACTCCTTACTTTCATCTTTTTTAAAGTTATTTTTCCCTTTAGTTTCTCCGTTTTATTTGATTTTGGCGTTTGTCTCATCCCTTCTTTCTAATTAATGTAATTACTTCTATTAAATAATTAATTTTTAGCGAAATTCTTTTTTCTTTTCAGTTAATTAAAGACTCTCTTCTTACATCATTTTTTGGTACTCAGTAATATTATGAGAAATTTAGATCAATCATTCCGAAATCTGGAACTGGCTTTTTTGGAGTGATTTTTAAAGATAAAAGTTCAAAAAGTTTAATATAATATTTTTTCTTTCCGCGTTCAACAGTATTGAATTCTAATAAACCTTTATCTACTAAATTATTCAGATGGTTGCGAAATTTCTGATCGGGTGTCTGGAGGGTTTTTCCTTTTTCCTTAAATACAGGAGATTTCAGAAATGAAGCAATAGATTGGGGGATGTTATTTTTATCTATCATATGATTTAAGATTTGCCAATCAAAAAGCCCTAATTTTCGAGTATTCGGAATCATAATAAAGGAAAATGATTCTTGATCTATGTCCCAAATTTCAAATGGATAATAATCATATTTATCAGAATCAAACGCATCTCGAAACAATACAGCATGCAATATTCGAGTGAAAGGGGTTAAATTTATAAAAATTTCATAATTAATTTTGTCTTTTTCTAAATTTTCTCGAATTTTTTTAAGATCTTGAATTATTTGAGGATATTCCAGTGATACTGTCTGAGTCTTGATTGGACCTGAATGAATCATTTCAAGTGTCCCCGTAAGAAATCCGGTTTCAGGATGGGATTTATCTGTAAGGTTTAATAATAGAATTTCATCAATAGGTTCGTGTCTTAACTGTCGATGGTTTAGATGGCCCAGATGTACAGGAACAAACATGCTAGATTCTGGATAAAGATGATTAATTGGAATAATTTCTAAAGTTGGCATATAATTTTATTCTCCTTGTGTAATTGGCGAAACATAGATTGTTGAAGCAGTCATTTTCCCCTCTTGATTTTTTTGGGGTTTTATAATTTGAGCTCTAGAAAAATGTTGTTTAATTTGATCCAAATCTTCTTCTTCATCTTGGCTAGTTTTTTGAATGACAAAAATAGTGAATAGATTTTTGCTAAGACCATCGATAGTTTCGTAATAATGAATTTTCCGTTTATATCCAAAATTATTTGCAGCTTCATCAATTGCAACTAATAATTGGAATTTTTCCGCTAATGTTAGAAGAATCCCTAAAGAAAGAGTTGCTTGTTCTGACCCTGATGGACCCGTACTCGAAATTGGGATCAATCTCCCTTGTTCATCTTTAAACAATGGTTTTAAGTATAATTCATTTGGATTATAATCAAAATCTAAGAAAGATTCTTTGCATATTTTAAAATATAATAGTTTTGCATTACTAATTATGCCCTCCATTAACATTTTGGCAATCTCGTCAATGTTTATGAATTTCTGATAATTTTCATAAATTTGATTTAAAACTGGCAAAACTTTTGTTACAAGTTCATCCGCTAAATAATAGAACATACATGATTCCTTAAAAGTGTCTTTAATTTTCCCTAAAAAGTGATTATAAGTATTGGTAGCTATGTTATTTGACTGTTCTGCTAAATTATCTTCTCGTTTAATTCCAGATTCTACAAGTTCGATTAATTTTTTTAGAGATGAATCATTTCTAAAATCAACTTTCAAAATAGAACAAAAATTCTGAAGTTGTCCTCTAAATGAACGCTTTTGGGACTTTAATATATCCAATAATTGCTTGTTAGATTTAGATGTTAAAATTTCTTGAGGATTTAATTTACTTAAGAAAGATTCGAGTTTTGCTTTATATTTTATGACATGAGAATGTACTTTTGATTTGAAATTAGCAAGATTTCTTATTAGTATGGTTTGTACATTGATTATATTTTTAATTGATTCAATCTGAGTTTTATATTGATTTTCTCTCAATTCAATAATTTCTGCACATCGATCTAATTGATCGATTTTAATTCGGACCATTTGTTTAAACTTTTCAAATTTATTATCATTATTAGTATCTTTTTTATCTTGCATGTATGGAAGTGGAAATTGTGATAATCTGAAAGTAGAATATGATTTTACCATTTTGCTTAATTGTTCCATTTCGATAAATGATTGTAACTCAAATCCGGTGGGAGTTTCTTTGAATTTTCCCACCATAGGAAATTCATCTCCTTCAAGAATATAAGGTGAATCAAGTTGAGAATTAAAATCAGTCCACATAGATTTGGAATGAGAAATATTTTTTTCTTTAATACCTAATTGAGATAACAGTGAATCCAACTCTTGCATATCTGCCAAGATAGATTCCAATGGATCGATAATGCATTTATAATTATGAGAAAAATTCTTAAAGTTATTTTCTTCTTCTTCTGCTATTAGATGCAGTTTATCATTAATATTTATTAATGCAGTTTCTGCATATAAGGCATCAATTTCAAGAAAACCAGGGACATCTTTAACAGATTTTTTGGTTGTTTTCCAATAACTATGAATATCTTTTATTTCCAAATGAAAGATTTGTAATTTGTCATAATTAATTGATATTTTTTCAAAATCTTTCTCAATTTCGATTATAGTTTCAAAATCATCGAAAATGGTAATTTCATCATAATTTGAATGGTTTTTATTAAATTGGATTGAAACTGCATCTAGTTTTTTTCGCTTTTTATCTAATTCTTCAATAAAATTTCTATGATTTGATTCAATTTGCGAAATAATTTCATCAGGATTGCGATTTAATTGAAAAGGGAGGTATATTTCTTTTATTTCTTTATTATCTAACATCTCTTTATTTAAATCTTCAAGAAGATCCTTAATTTTTTCTAAATTATCTTGTTTTTTAGAGCTAAGTTTTTTCAGTTGCCATCCATGATTATCAATAAGATCATTTAATGCATCTTGTTTTTCTTGTAAATCTTTAGATAAAATTTCTTTGATATGAGTATACCCTCCCTCTCCTTTACCTATTGCACTTACTGCCTGGTTAAATTCTTGATTGTTATCAAACGAAATGAGCCTATCTAATATTTCAGGATGAATTCCAGTTGCTTTAATTAAGTTCTGAAAATCATCATAGTTTCTGGTATTAATTTTTTTGGATATTTTTGCTGGACTTTGAGGATTATGTAAATTTTTCCATAATTTTTTCTGAATATGAGGTCTTTTATCATTAATTTTTTCAATCTCACCATTAAGTTCAAAAAATCCAGCGTAATCATTCTCTTGAGTGAATTTTCGAGTGATTTTAAAAATTTTTTGCTGAAATCTAAAAATTAATTCAATACTCCCTTCAGGATCAATACCAATCACTTCTTTTATTTTTGGATCTTTTTCTGGTCTTCTAGGGGGTGTAAAAGCCGTTTGAAGGGTTTTTAGTATTAGAGTCTTGCCTATACTATTATCTCCATAAATAATAATCATATTTGATTTAAAATCTAAATCTAAATTCATTCGAAATATATTTTCTGATTTTAATTTAATTGGAAAGAGATAATTGTGATTATTTTTCATTTTAATTACCTCCTTGTTCAAGTAAAACAGTTAATTTACTGGTAAAATTATCCTTTATTTTAGGATCAAGTGTGAAAATATCAAATAATATGTCTTTGATTATATTCAAATGAGAAGCAAGATATTGATTGTGATTCATGGACTTTTTATTGATAAAATATTCCTCTTGGAGTTGATTCAGATTATTTACTAATTGCTTTAAATTATCTTTAGATATTTGGATTCCTTTTTCTTCTAGATCCTTATGGATTTCAGAAATATTAGAAAGAGCTTTTTGATTCACATCCTTCCAAGTGATTACATCATTTTCATCAACAAAGGTGGCATTGATTGCATTTGATTCTAATGTATCGGAAGTACGATAATCTGTTATGTCAATTTTTGGAAATTCTAGAGAAAATTGTTCAAGAATAGATTGTACTCTCGGCAATATTAAATGACTTGCATCCCCTGTAAAAATCGGCATATATAATAGTTTTTTAAAATCTTCATGAGAAAAAATTTCATTCGATGTATTTTTTAAAATGGATTCCCAATCTTGTTGAATTACCTCGTAATTTTTTGTATGGTTTAGTTCATATTCTACTTCAACTTGCACAACAGAAGGATAAAACGAATGTTTTGAAAACTCTTTTTTATTACTGTCAAAGACTAAATAACCAAAAGGTGCAGCGATTTTGTTTTTTTTATAAACTTCTAGCTTATTTTTTTTAAATTTGTATTTTTGAATTGGTGCAGCGCCTTTAGCAATCCACCATGGAAAAATTGCAGGTAATATTTTTATCGAAGTCAATGTTGATACTGAATTTCGATATTTGTGTTCATGTCCGTTAATTACAAAATCAAAGGAATCACTTAGGGCTTGTAACAATACTTTATCAATTCCCGGGCTATCCGGAAGTGTCATGTTGATATGCAGTAGTAATATTTTGGGTGAACCTTTAGAATCAAATTTCGTAGCTTGATTCATGTATATATGTAATTTTTCCTCGATTTTACTCGGAATCTCATCATAACTGATTTCAGCAAACCAATACCACCCTTTCTCAATTTCGATTGGTTTAGGCTCGCGACTATCAAAAGGTGTGGAAATCCAATGAAAATCATCCAATAATGTATCAAAAGATTGTAAAATACGGATATCATCATGATTTCCCTTGATGCAATAAAATGGTACCGGATACTGATTTAGAATCCTTACAACTTGAGATTGAGTTTCTAATCCTTTTCCCATAGTAATCGGTGCCCCTTTTAATCTTTGTCGGTAATCAAAGAAGTCGCCAAGACAGATAATTGCATCAGGTTTCAATGGCATCAAATAATCTTTAAACAATCGGTGTAGATCGGAAATACGATCATAATCTTTATGATAATAATGAGTTAAATGCAAATCGGAAATAAATATGATCTTGCTCATTGAATTTCCTCCCGAATTTTAATTATTTTTTGTCTTAATTTCAATATAACTTCTGGCTGAATTTCTAAATTAGATAAATTGATGCTTAGATCATCTTGGGATTCAGTTTTTAAAGATCCTTGTTTTTTAATAACTTCAAAATCTTTAATTTGTGCCAATAATGAAGCTACTTCGTGTTCATAATGGTAAACTTGTAAAGGAATTGGAAGATTTTTACCTAAAATTCGTTGAAATCCAACTCCTAATCCGACATCTGCCCGTTTAATTAATTTATCAAATGGGCCTAAATCTGCAGGAACTGTATTAAACAATAAGCTTCGCATGGAATCGACTGGTAAGCCCATAGCAATCATCCATCCTAATTGAGTTAGCAAGGATGTATCTAGGGATTTGATGTCTTGTAAAATCAATCCGATCCCTATTCCAAATTTTCGAGCTTTAACCTGGATTTCAGCAAAAAGTTGAAATTGTTTATTTTCTTTACCACGGAGTAAAGCTGTTGCTTCTTCAATAATAAACAAACAAGGTACGATGTCTTTATTAAAACCACGACGTTCTCGTTTGGAAACCACATCGTTAAGGCATATTCTCTGAATTAATAATTTCGTGTTAGGAGTGAGATTGCTTTCATCTATTATTACCAATTTTCCTTGATCTGCTGCTTGATTACACATTTCAATTAAATTAAATTCAGGAGATATTGAAGATACCTCAACAAGTTTTTTGTCCCGATTTTCTCTATTGATTTTAGTTGTAATCGAATCATAATATCTAAAACGATTTTCGGGATTGGAATCATCGATTTTGATCCCAAAGAGAAATGAATTACTGTATATTAAGGCTTCCAATCGATTGCAAGCTGCATGGTAAGATGAAGAGTGAAAATTATGCGAATCTCGATTATTTTGGTTAAATACATCAGACACATTAATACTAAAGAAATAATTAAGAAATTCAAGACTTAAACGGGGTTCGATAAATATTCTCATTTTATATTCAGGATTGTCAACATAATAATTACGCAAATAGGTAACTATTAATGAATATCCTAAAGCCTCTTGACTGAATAAATTCTTGATTTCCATTAAGGGAAGATATTCAATTGGGATTTTGGCTGGTTTAGTTTGTAGATATTGATATACTCCTGTATTCTCAATGTTTTTTTGCTTTTCTTTGAGTTTATCTTTTACCCGTAAACTGGGATCAATAAAAGTTACTGATGGTGCTTGTCCTGTAGCAGTATGAATTGCGAAAAAACCAATATCCAATCCCCAATCTGTTTCGTTTAAGCTTTTAGCATACTCTCCCACATCATCAAATATGATAGTTCCTAATTTTGGGGGTATATAGTTATTTTTATCTGGAGTTTGACATCTTATTTTATAGTATTCAAACATTAATTCTCGAATATCGTTTCCTTTCCCAGATCCAGAAATTGCAATGAAAGCAAAATGAATTAGGTTTCGAGATCTAAGAAATATTTTGTAAGGAATATTACAATTAGGGATTTTTCCAATTGGGATTTTAATATACGAATCATCGAATTTACTATAGAGATCCTCCATTATTTCATCTAATCCATAAAATCCGGCTTCATCTCCAATTTCGATAGGATTTACTAAATTTGTAGTTCTATCTCCAGATTTCATAAATAAAAGTTCAATAGTTGCTAGTTGATTAACTTCTTTTACGGTTCCCATTGAAATTTGATCTTCTTTTTTAAAACATATTAGATCACCATATTGAATGTGAGTATCACGGAGGATAATATTAACTAAAGTTGAAGATTTGTTAACAGCAACTCCTATTGCGGAGTCTGAAATAAATTGTCTAATAAAGTCTAAATATTCTTCATGTTCCATCATATATTTACGGATTCCGATATTGATTAAGGTTTTAAGGAATGGAATACGGTATTTATCTATTTTTAGAGTAGATAAAAAGCTCTTGGCAAAATTGGAAATAAATTTCTTAAATTCTTCTTGTTTAACCATTTCTGCTAAATGATATAAATGTGTAAATCCATAATTATCCCAAACATCTAAAATCTGTTTATCTGTTAGAAGATTGACTTCGAACATTAAATCTGGAATCCCATCTTCGTTAATTAAGATTCCTTCTAAAATGAATTGAGAAAGAGGAGTCTGGAGTAAAAAAGAAGTTGCAGGATTGATGATTTCAGTTATAATTTTACCCTCAGAGTCTTCATGTGTATATTTTACTTTTGGTAAATCACTATCTGGGCATTCTAAATGAGTCATATATCCTAATAGTATATTTCCTGCATCATCCCGCATATATACTGGATTAGGTTCTGTGATGATATAGGGGGTGTCTGGTAATTTTCGTTTGTCGCATATAACAAAAATGCGATATCCTTCAATTTTGAATATTTTTCCGATATTTTGATTTTCTGACATTTTTAATAAAACCTCCATTTGGTAATTTCTTTTAAATTATATCCTAACTGTCGATTAGGGGGTGCTGTAGAATTATAATGGGAGCGTAAAGTATGTAGAATCTTTGATCTATTGAAATTGCAAGTGCTGTGGGCCATAAGAAGAGATAGGGGATGTCCTCCTCCCAAAAATTGATCATAGAGTATGACTAATTGAGCATCCTCTGATGAAATTGCAGGAGAATAACCTATACGGGACCATGAAGTAATAATATATTGTTCACCATGAGGAGTATTTTCGTTATAACCCCATGAAAAGTAATGAAATTTGATTTCATCCCAATAATTAGTGTATTCACTTGGATTTAATTTAAAAACTGGGCTGGGTTGACCAATACTTGTAAAATATTGTTCAAAGAAATCGAAATCTGTTATATTTTCCTTTTTAATTTTGGATTTCAAATTTTGCAATTGATGTAATTTGATCTCTTCTTCTTTTAACAAAGTTTGGACCCATTCTAAAATTTGTCGACTTTCTCTTTGAAGATTTATAGCTCTATCAAATTCATTAGTAATTTCTTGAATAACTGTAGTTATCATTTGTTTTTGAGTTATAAAAATTACTGGAAGATTATGTTTTTGAATTTCTCGAAAAACATAATTTATGGTTTCTAAGAGAAAATTTCGATTTTCCTCATTTAACGTAGGGATGATTTTAATAAAAGCAAATGAAACAGGAAGGTCAAAAATTCCAATAGATGTTTTCTTAGAACAATTATCCCATGGTTTTGATGAATTTAAGGGCCAAGTACAACCAAATTGTTGTAGAGGGCATTGATCACAATCAAACCGTTTGAATTTTTTTGCTTTTAATAAACAAATCAAACTCCTAAGTTCCATAGCTGTCCGAATTGTTGAATAACTCAAACCATATGAAGGATCCATCAGAAATTGATTCGTATATTTTCTTATCTCATTTATATCATATTCAACAGCAGCCACAGATAACCAAATTGGAGAATATGAATCTCCAGGGGATAATTCACCTGCAGTACCATCGATACCTATAATGGAAAATTTGTTTATTATATTGTTAATCTGATCTTGAGTTAATACATCATTTGGAGTAGAATTTAATTGAAAACTTTGAGGGAATAGATCAAATTTTACTCCACAAATTTCTAAAATTTGACCAATGATTTGTTTATGAAAATACATTTTTGCACAATTGAAGAAAGGTGAAATACATATTTAAAGGTTTTGAATATTCTGAATCAGATTATATATTATTTTTATAATCTGCAAAAATATGATTAAGAAATGGTCAATATATAAAAAATCTATAATAAAATACATATGTGAAGAGAAATTTGATGATTTGAGTTTTAAATATCGCATTATGTTTTTATATATTCTTTATTTCCTTTAAAACAACTCTCTTGTGAAATTCTCATTTTTAAGTAATTTACCTTCTCCATTACAACCCAAATACAATCTAACACAAAAATCAATAATTCAATCCAAAATTATATTTATTATACAAAAGATATTGATTATAATTATCATTTTTCACAAAAAAAAAAGATCCAAAAGTAAAGATTACGATGACTTCCTCCAATTCTTCAAATGATGAAAAAAAATATTTATGCTCAGAATGTCAAGCAGCATTTTCTAAACCATCTTCATTAAAACAACATTGTTTAGCAAAAAATCATAATGCTTTACAATGCTTGCAATGTAATAATATATTCTTGAGCAAGCAAGCTCTAGCACAACATACAAAAGCAAAACATAAAAAACAAGATAAAAAATCTCAAATTCCTAAGAAAAAATTAAAAGAAGTTAAAAAATCACCTGAGAAAATCAAAAAAGAAATTGATAATTTGGAAAAAAAAAGAAAAATTCTAAAAAAAGAAATTGATGATCTGGAAGATTATATTAATGTTAGAGATGAAAATCTGTTTGAAAAAGAAGAAAGTAAATTAGTTTCCGAAATTTTACAAGATGAAGAAGAAAATAAGAATTTAGAGTCAGATATTGGATGGTATCGTAAGTTAAATCTTATTTCCAACCCTTTTCCGACAAAAAATGGGCTGTTAGATATTGATGAGCTTTATTACGATTCAATTGTCCTAAGAACAAATATTATCTCGAAATATATGGATATCATAGAAACATCACCGATGGATTTAATCAATAAATCTTTTATAATATATGGTGAGTTTGGATGTGGTAAAACAACCTTATTTGATTATCTGAATTATTTTCTTCCAAAGAAAGATATATTGCCAATAAATTTGATTTTAGATGCTGAACCTTCTCTAATTAAGCTACGTGAATCGTTTTGGGAGGCATTATTTAATGAACTAGCAATAATAATTGAAGATGATGATTATTTTCCAAGAAATGCTTTCTTTAAAAAAGATCGAAATAGTATTCTGGAATTATTTAAACATTTATTAAAAACCACACAATATAAATATTTCATTTTGTTTATTGATGGATTGCATAAATCTGAAGGTAATCGAGAGATACCTCTTCAATTCTTAAATCAATTCCAAAACAGCTTTGAATTTTTTCTAAAACAAGGAATTAAAATAGGAATTTTTGTCTCAGGATCAAATGATTGGAAATCTAATACAAAATATGCAAGTATATTAATGGGTTCCTTTTACAATATGGATAAGATCCCAGAATTAACATCTTCCCAAGCTTATAGCATGTTACAGATGAGATTAGAATCATTCTCACAGAATTCTTCTCTAGATTTGAATTTCTTCTCACAAAATGATATCGATTATTTAGTTAATTCCATTAAAAAACGTTCTACTGCTGAAGTATCCTTTCGAATTTTTATTAATGAATTTTTAAATTCTGGATATGTTATCAATGATAAAATTGAATTCAAAGTAAATATTGAACTAGATATTTATCAAACAATATCTAAAGAAATACAGGAAAATTCTATATTATTAAAATTTCTTTCAGAATTTAAATCAATATTTGACGAACATCCACACACATTTGAAAAGATTTCACTTATTTTATCTAATTTATATGAAAATAGGTTCTATTCAACTAATAATGAATTTGTAAAGAAATTTCAACTTTATTTTGACCTACTTCAAAAAAATGGTATGCTAAAAAAAATTTTCCATGCAAAAAAAAATGATGTAATATATCAACTTGAAAAATCTATTTTTTCTACCTTTAATATAATTGAAAAAAAAGTTAGATACTATCCAAAATATTATCTTTACCTATATTATAACATCGATCAGTTGAAAATAGATAAGAAGGAGCAACATATTGAATTCTTGAGTACTCTTACCCGTTATCAAACAGAATCTATACAATACAAAGATGAGATAGAACATCTTAAACAGATCTATATTCAAGAGTACACACCTTTTCTAGAAATTCTTGAGGATTCTATGAATTCCAATATAGTGAAAGTAGAAAAAAAAATAATTGATAAAATGGATAATTTAATCGAACCATTTTTAAAATTCATTTACTCAATTTCCAATGAACTAGAATCATTTGGATCTGTTAATGAACTATATCAAATTTTTCGTTTCACTTGGTTAGATAACGATGAATTAACCTTATTCCTAAACGAAAGAAATAAGAATTTAACAAAGGTTATTACATTAAAAATAGAAAAAGGTAAGTTTTTTAACTCATTCAAAGAAGCAATTGAACGTATGATAAGAAAAATAGGAAAACATCTCACCTATAATACAGTACTTAATATTGGTTCTAAAAAGTTAACCGATTTTGATAAGCGTGAATTAAATCGCTCAAGAGCGTTTTATAAAGTACCTCAATATAGAATAGCAATTAAAAAATATAGCGATCTGCTTGAAATTCGATTAAGAAATTTTATTTATGCTATTTTAAAAATTAAATATGGTAAGCGGTGGCAAGATTTAATTCCTGGAATTCTCAAAGAAGAAATTGCGCAAAATAAAAATCGAGACTTAATCCATTTTGGAAAGTACCTCACAAATGATAATATTTTATCATACTTAGGTCGAGGGCAATATCCCTCTCTAATTCTGGAGAATTATTTATGGACCCAATGTTTTAAATTTCTATTTGGTGATATGAATAAAAATTTAATTATAGATTTACAAACAATCTCTTCCATGGCAAATCTGCAAAAACACCTTCGTGAAGAAGAGAATTTAAAAGAAATCTCATACCTAATTCCTCAAAATCTCGAAAAAGTTAAATTTGTGTTAGAATATATCAATTTTTCTTTCCAAATATTATTTTTACCGCAAAATATCTATTTTAAAGAAAATTCAAAACATCTCTATTTTAGCTTTGTAAAATTGGCTGATCAAGATAAGTTAGATCCAATCGAGATCATTCCTAAAGACATTAAAAAATTCTTAGAAATTCTAAAAAAAATTAACGAAAATGATGGATTTCGAGAAAAATATATAGATCTCGCAAATATTAGCGATCTACACAAGAAGTTTGGAATAGAATATAGAAAAATAATCGGAATAATGGGATATCTATTGAAAATAAAAAAAATTGAAATTCTCGATTATTTTGGGTCATACTTTCATTTTAATATTTAAAATTATCACAATCAATTTTGTTTTATTAGAATTTTTTTAATAAAATTACAAATTTGTAAGGGTTATAAACTACTCCTACTGAGCAGATGACAACTGGTTGACAAGAAAAGGAAG
Organism: Promethearchaeum sp.; assembly: GCA_030613185.1. GTDB lineage: Archaea > Asgardarchaeota > Lokiarchaeia > Sigyniarchaeales > Promethearchaeaceae > Promethearchaeum. The sequence goes on along the minus strand of JAUWMK010000011.1, from coordinate 5,457 downwards.
GAGAGTTTTTTAAACTTCATTTATAATTATTAATCAGAAGGATACAAGTAACTATATTGACTAGTAAAATATTTACGATAGATAGATTTCAATTAAATAATAAAGCACAAAAAATATTCTGGAGAAAAATGAAATGAGTTTAGATGTGGTTCCAAAATTTAATATCGGTGAAGTTGTTTCTGCTCGAGATCGACTATGGCGAATTTATCAGATACACATAGATGAAGTGAAGAAAGTTTTATATTATTCAGTTAGCAATATAACAGGGATTCCCTCTTCCCAAGTTCTGTTCCCAAATATTGAAGAAATTAAAAAATCCTCTATTTCAAAACCTTCCGCTGAAATAGCGGGGATGGTTTTTACTTCTCTTAACTGAACTAACTTAATTAGTTGCTTTGATTGTTCCACATGAATCATTCCAAATGAAAATCAATATTTTATTGTCAAATCATTTCAAAATAAGCTATTTCTCAGTGTTGGTTTATTAAATCATATCGAAAATACAGATCCGATTTATGTCGAGATTGGGTCGGAGTTGCATATATTAAGCTCTAAATCTCAGAGTTTTCAAAATATTTTTAATACAATCAGTTTCTTTCCATTTCTTAAGAAATCAATAACTTTTAATTGTAAAAATTATAAAAACTCAAATGGGCAAATGTATATTAAAAAGATTAAAATTCAAAACTTTAGATTACTCTATAATACTGAATTATCCTTAGAACATGGAATTACATTAATTATTGGAAGAAATAATAGCGGAAAAACTTCATTAACTGAATTGTTTAGAAGGATTAGTCATAATGGGATGCAAAAATTTTCTTTAGTTGATTTCTCCATCTGCATACATGATCATTTCTGGGAAGCTCTAAATATGTTTCAACAAAATGAAGAAATTGAAGATATACGACAAATTATACCGAAAATAAATGTAGAATTTCACGTTGAATACGATAATGATACAAACGATCCTTCAATCTTAGATGATTTTATTATAGATCTTGATGATGATTTAAATATTGTAAAGATAATTCTTGAATATCGCCTTATGGATGGATATATTAATAATTTTCTTGAAATTGCTGGAAAGAATATTGGTAAAATTGATGAGATGGATGATAACGAAATTAACGAAAGTAAAAGAATTTTTTTTCAAAAATTAAATAGAAGAAAAATCATTGAACATTTTTTTAAACTATATGTTATTGCCAAAGATCCATCAGATGAGAATAATATAATTGAATTAGATTGGAATAAATTTAATTCTATTCTTGATTGCAACATCATATCTGCTCAGAGAGGATTAGATGATAAATCATTAGTAGATTCAAATAGATTAGGAAAAGTACTTACAAAATTACTTGATTCTGCAAAAAAAGATGAGTATAATGAAGAACAACAGGAAATAATCGAAAATCTTGAATCCGCAGTGAAAGAGATTCAGAATGATATTGATAGTGATTTTAAAACTTCACTTGAAAAACTCCTTCCAAGTATATCGTCTTTTGGATACCCGGGTTTAATAGATCCCCAAATAATTACAGAGACATATCTAAATGCAGAAAAACTAATGAAAAATCATACGAAAGTATGCTATTTAGGAAAAAATGGGCTAAATTTACCAGAGAAATATAATGGTTTAGGAGTACGTAATTTACTTTTAATTTTATTCGAATTATATTCATTTTCGAGGAAGATACAAGCAAAAGACGATAGTATAGGATTATGTGTAGTTTTCATTGAAGAACCAGAAGTACACTTACATCCTCAAATGCAAGAAGTGTTTATTCGTCAGATATCTGAATTTGAAAAAATCTTTAATATGGATTCAAAGAAACTGCAATATATTATTACAACACACTCTTCACATATTGCAAATGAGGCTCCATTTAGTACGATGAAATATTTCTTGACTCGAACGATTGAGGAAAATTTATGTAAATCAGATATTAAAGATTTAAAAATTTGGTTAGAGCAGAATCCTCAGCACTCTCAATTCTTGCATAAATATATGACCTTAACTAAATGTGATTTATTATTTGCGGATAAAGCTATTTTAGTGGAAGGTACTAGCGAACGAATTCTCTTACCATTAATCATTAATAAACTTGAACAAAAATATCCAGACATGAAGAAATTATCATCTCAGTATATTACTAAAATTGAAGTAGGGGGTCATCATGCTCATGTTTTTTTTGAATTGTTAAATTTTCTAGATATAAAAACCTTAATTATAACAGATATTGATTCTGTGGGAATTGAGTCTGATATCTCTTCTCATTCAAAGAAAACTTCAAAGAAAACAACAAAGAAAACTTCAAAGAAAACTTCAAAGAAAACAACGAAGAAAAAAAAGAAGACCGCATGCTTAGTATCCAAAGGAACACACACAAGCAATTCTTGCCTAAAAAATTGGTTTAATAACAATATATCTCCAAGAGAATTAATTGACAAATCAGATGAAGTAAAAATTAAAGGCATAATCAGAGTTGCTTATCAAGTTCCTGAAATAAGAAACGGAATATGTGGTAGAAGTTTCGAAGAAGCGTTTATATTAAAAAATACATCATTATTTGAAATTAAAAATAGGACAAAAGAAAAAAAAGAAAAAGAAATTTCGGAAATTGCAAAGAAAAATCAAAATAAAAAAGCAGATTTCGCGATTAAATATGCAATTACTGAAACAAATTGGGATATACCAAAATATATTGAAGATGGATTGAAATGGTTAGCAGAATGAAGTAAATTATACAAGAAGTTAAAAATTATAAGATTTAAAGGGTAAAAAAATGAATAATTCAAGAACAAATCCTGCTATTTTAGAAGCAATTGAAACATATAAAAAAATCGAGAAAAATATTGATAATCATACGGGATTTTTAGTAGAAGCAGGTGCTGGGGCGGGTAAAACTACAGCATTGATTAGAACATTAAAACTGAATAATCAAAAAATTGCTTGTATTACATATACAAATGTCGCTGTTGAAGAAATCCAGAAAGGAATTGATAAAAATCCTTTAGTATTTACATCGACAATCCATGGATTTTGCTGGGCATTAATTCAAAAATTTCAAAGTATTATTAGAAAAGAATTAATGTCTATTCCAAAATGGAATCAAAAATTGAAAGAAGAAAACCTAACCAATTTTGGAACGCGAAAAATATTATATCTTGATATTGCTTCTCGGAAAATATTGGATGATAGAGTTTTAATTTGGCACGATGATGTACTAACACTTATGACCAAGATGTTGGTGAAACCAAAATTTAGGTTACTTCTTTCAAAAAAATATCCCATTATTCTTATAGATGAATACCAAGATTCAAATGCTGATCTAATAGAGAGTATTAATGAATATTTTTTAGAAGAAAGTTCTATTTTAGTTGGCTACTTTGGAGATCCTTGGCAAAAGATATATAGAAATGGATGTGGAAAAATAAATCATCCGAATTCTTTTCAATTGAAATCTAATTTTCGTTCTGCTCCACAAATTGTAGAATTTTTAAATAAAATTAGACCAAGTCTAAATCAGGTTTCTGGAAAAATCACATCAAAAGGTAGTGTGACAATTTGGCATACAAATAATTGGAAAGGAGAAAGATTAGAAAAATCCCCTAATAAAGGGGACTTACCCTTCGAAATCCAACAAATGGTCTTGAATAAGATTAAATCAACATTAGAAGAAAATGGTTGGGATTTTTCAAATCAAAAAACAAAAATTCTTATGCTAACCCATAAATCATTAGCAATCCAACAAGGTTATTCTACTATACTTACAATTTTTCATACAGACTTAGATTTTATTGTTGAGAAACCTCATGTCAAATTTCTCTTAAATGTGATAGAACCCGTCTGTAATGCATATAAATTAAAACAATTTGGACAAATGTATAATATCTTAAGTAAAAGACGATATAACATGCAAAAAAATAAGAAAATTTGGATAAGTTTTATGGATGAATTAATTAATAAACGAGAAACTGGATTAATTGGAGAAGTATTTGATCATATTATGGATTCTAACTTAATAATAGTTCCAAATGCTATTGAATCAATTGAAAAACGATTAAATAATCCTGAAGAATCCGTTGACAATAATCAAGCCAATAATGAAATATTAGAATTTAAGAAAGTATATTATAAAGAAATAATCAATTTATATGATTTTGTTGAAAATAACACGCCATTTTCAACAAAACATGGTGTTAAAGGAGCAGAATTTGAAAATGTAATATGTCTTCTTGGTCGGGGTTGGAATTTATACAATTGGAATAATTATCTTGAGTGGCTTAATGTTAGTATTCCAAAAGGAAAAGAAGCAATGTTTGAAAGGACAAGGAATTTATTTTATGTCATTTGTTCCAGACCTAAGTTGAATTTATCCTTAATTTTCACTCAAAGATTATCGTCTAATGCATTATCAACCTTAAAGAAGTGGGTAAAGCCAGATGAATTAATTTCATTCCCATTTGAAGATTTTACTTAACTATTTTTATGATTAATCTAAATAAAGATATTTTCATAAATAATGCTGTCATTTCATTTTTTTAACATCGCAGAATTTCTGCACTGCTGTCATTTCATTCCTATTTATTGAATGTCATTTCATTTTTTCAACTTTTTAGATTCTTTTAAAAATAAAAATGAAAAGAATATCAAATTATTTACCATCTTCACAGTTTCTTCGGATCTTGAAGTTTTTAACGGTTTTAACCAGAACGCAAATACTGGTAATTTAGGATCTTGGGAATATCTTAACGAATCTACTGAAGATGCGGTTAAGTTAAACACAATAAACAACAATTTTATTTTAGGGGACTACCGTAATCTAGGATTCTCCCTTCCTAATACGACTGTTATAACCAAAGACGGACATAATAATGTAAGTTTCTTATTTTATGACCTCTTTGTGCCAGAGCAAAAGCATTGGAATATCACCAGAGATAATCCAAACGGATGGAGAGAAAGTCTATTTAGAATCAATAAACTACAATATTAATGAGAGATGCAATTTTCGTTGTAAATTCTGTTATTCAAAATATAATAGATGATGTAAATCACTTATAAAAAATCAGTCAAAAGAGTTAATTAGAATATTTTTTGTGTTTTAAAATACACTTTTATTTTTAATTTCATGAATTGTTTATCTTTACATTATTTAAATTTTCATAAATTAGCCTTTAATACTCTTATGATTGAATTAAAGCCATCTAATTAAGTAAATTGCTAACATCCAACCATTTAAATTAGACCTTTTTGTAGATGAAAATATGAAGAAAAAAAAAAAACGACCTATATTGATGGGGCAGGTTATAAGAGATTTAGGGATTCAGGAACTCTTTTTCACCGATATGTTGCTGAAAGAAAATTAAGAAGAAAATTGCGCAACGGTGAAGTGGTGCATCATAAAAACAGAGATAAAAGGGATAATCGGCGCTCAAATTTGTGGGTATTTA